>QJYE01000133.1 GCA_003235785.1 Nitrospirota bacterium | reverse complement strand
TGTTCGATACAATCCGGTACAGTCCCCTGTTTGAACCTGTCAGCAAGCTGATCGGATTGTAGAGACGCCCCGGTGGGGCGTCTATCTGGAAATGTATGACGACGACAGGTTGTGGAGTAGCCACCCAGTGGGTTCTGGGAACTGGTTGATATGGGACGAAGACGACGTTCCACCGGAACGTCGCTACAAAGAGGACTCAATTAGGGACATCTTTCTTGGGTTGAATTGAAGGGCATGATTTTTAATTGAGCGGTATACCCCCCATTTGTCGAGTTCAGGTTTTCCTCCCTAATTCTCCAACTGGTTTGGAGGTCATTTTCGGGTCCCATTTCAATAATCCTACCAACGGCAGTTGGTAGGTATGCAACCCTTCGACATGCCTGCTCCGCAGGCTGCTCAGGGCGAATGGACATTTCACCAATTGGGTGAGGACTACAAAAACCGTTCGTGCTGACCCTGAGCTGGTTGAAGGGTCGAAGCATGGGCGGTGTTTCACACAGCAACTGGCATATTTATGATAATGGGATAACCCTACTGCCTTCGTTAGGCCCTTCCCTTCCTAAAAGCGCAATCGATAAAAAGACCCCTATAATCATAGGGGGTCTTGAACTTGTTTGGCAGGAGGAATGAAATTGAGTTTATTGAACAAAAATGCTAGGTAATTATTTCCTCCCCCAAAGGCCAGAACCCAAAGGACAGAAAAGGAACTGCCTGAAAACTCGGGTTAGGCCTTTTCCAGCGTCGTTCTCCAAATGCCTTGAAATTTTTTTATAGGATTTGAACCATCTGAGAAAACCTTTCGACACACAACGAGAAGGCTCTCAAATCCTTTTGAAATTCATGATCTTCATCATAAGGAGAATGGGTATGAACGCCATAGGCAAAGGGATCATGGCTTTGGTGATAGTTCTAGTGGGGGCTCCCGTTACTCTCCCGGTTCAAGCGGACGAAGTGCTACAGGCCACGGGATCTGAGAATGCAGAGAGCGGGGTGGCAGAGGAGTTGGCCTCTGAAGGGAATGTCGAGGAAAAGGTCCCTCTCCTGGAGGAGGGAGAAGAAGGGGAGATCACCGAGCGAGGCGTGCCTCGCATTAACCTGAAACCTCGCCCGCGCATCAATCTTCAGGAGAAGTCTCGTCCTAGGATTACAATTCCTCAAAATCCTCGACCACAAATCAAAATTCCTCTCTATAAGGTACCTCCAGGCGAAGCGACTAAAAGGCCAGTTCCTGACTTGGGAAGTTTTATTCCGAATCAGGTCATTGTCAAACTACGCCCGGGGATGTCTCTTCCCTCATCAACGATGAAAAAATTTGGATTGCAAGAGGTACGGAGGACGTCCGGTGACCATATTTTGTTCCGGTTTGTCGTTCCACCGGGAATGGAACAGATCAGGAATCCCCTCACGGTGGCTCAGGAACTCGCTAAGCATGTCGCGGTGCTATTTGCTGAGCCGAATTTTATCGGGCAACCCGATACCGTTCCGCAAGACGGATTTTTCAAGCATCAATGGCACTACTTTGATCAGGGAAGCGGGACGGGGCAATCATTGGGTGGCATTGGCTTACCAAAGGTATGGGGGCAAAAAAGTATTCATGGGAAAAATATTCGTGGGAATAAAAACGTGGTGGTGGCGGTCATTGATACAGGGATTGTTGGTCATGATAACAATCTAGGAACGGTTCACCCCGATATTGACCAGGAAAAAATCCTGCCGGGATTCGATTTTATTTCTGATCCGGCCAGTGCTAATGACAAGGGTGGGCGAGATGCCGACCCTACCGATGCTGGTGATGCCTTGAAGTTAAAGGATTTAGCAGATTGCAATTTTTTGATTCCCCCTCATGAGGATACCTGGCATGGCACGAGCATGGCCGGGATTATCGGACTGGGGAAAACCAATAATACGGAGGGAGTCGCTGGTGTGAATTGGGAAGTGTCAATTCTGCCTATACGAGTGAGTGGCAGATGTGGTTACGAGAACTTTGATCTTTACGATGCGATTCGATGGGCGGCGGGGTTTGAAGCGCCTGACGCCGGGGTCAATCCAAATCCGGCCAGAATCATTAATATCAGCCTAGGGGGGCTCGGGCTTTGTCCGACGCTCATCCAGGAAGCCATTGACGAAGTGGTGAAGGCCAAAGATGTTATTGTCATTGCAGGTGCAGGGAATAAAACAACTCTCGCGGCCTTCCATCATCCGAGTAACTGTACAAATGTGATCAGCGTGGCGGCGAGTGACGAACGCGGCCATCTGGCCTCCTATTCCAATTTTGGCCCGGCAGTGACCATCATGGCACCCGGAGGAAACCTACTATTGGATGTCAACAAAGATAAGAAATTGGATCAGGTGCTCGCTCTGTATCATCCTGACCATAGAGATCCGAAAATTGATGACAACGATCCGAAATTTAAAGAGATTCTTCCGCTCATCAAAGATGTTCCAGTTGGATATGCCTTTGGGAGGGGGACGTCGAATGCCGCTCCGCATGTATCCGGAGTGCTGGCCTTATGGTTGGCCGAGGATTTCAGTCTTACGCGTGAAGAGCTTCTTAAGGGTCTCCAGGAAACGGCCTTTAAGAGAAATAAAACCCAATGTCCCAACTCCTGTGGCTTCGGGTTGTTAAATGCGGATCTGAGTTCTCTCATTAAACCTGGTAAGGCTGTTCCTCCCCCGCCCTTGAAGAAGGGATCACCCCCGAAGGAACCTCCACCGGCGCAGCAATGCACGATTAAAACGACAGACATTGTTCATAGTCTGAAGATTGATATCGGGAACAACGATTCCCAAACCACCAGCGCCAAGCAAAGTTTGTTTCGAATGCTGATCCATGGTGATGTGGAGACACGTCGTGACGCGTCGGGCATGGTGAAAGCTACGGAGAGCGGTGCCCTGGCCGGCATCTTTCAACGAAATAAAGGCCCCGTCGCCGCACGTGGTCAACGAATGACTCCGAAAAAAGGGTGGTGGGAACTCATTCCGCAAGGGCAACTGGGCATGTGTCTCAAAGAACCGGCGGGAGAGGCACCGATGATCATTTACCGGGAGCAGGAAATGTCCACCAGTCAGCTGGATACCATGCTCCGCCAGGCCTGGCACCAATGTGGACTGCCGGCTCTCCCATTTCCATGTGTGTATGAAAAAGATCTGGGGAATAAACCTCAAACGAATGCCTGCCTGGATGAAGCAGAGGAGGCCTTTCTTCAGGGTGAACAGCAGTGTGACGCTCAGTTTGTTAATAATAAGGCGTGTCAAAATGCTTTCAAAAAATGTCTTAGCGAGACGGGGGGGCAAGTCACGTCCTGTGAACAAAAGGTGCCCTGCATTCTTCATCCAGACAGAAATCAATTTAATGCTTGCATGAATCAGGTTAATAAAGATCGGGACCAAGCGAAGGCACTTTGTCCGTAAGCAAAAGAAACCGTGAATTGTGATGTAAAGTGGAAACCAAATCTAGCTCGGAATGTGATTGATCACAGGCTACGCACGATATGGGGCCAATGCGGTCTGCTGACACTAGTCCCGTCCTGTTCGTACCTTGTCGATTGGTACAAGCCACCACCCGAATCCAATTCACCGAATCAACAGTCTGAAGGACAGGGTGAATGGCACAAGGTCAGATTCGGGTGAGTGGCACTGGGCCGCCGGGGTTTTTAAACCATACCTCCGAATTTGGGTTTTTGCCAAAAGAAACCAAAGGGATCATGATTGAATGGCAACCTGTATCATCTACAAGCCCTGCCTCATAGTCATGACGGAGGTGGAGGTTTTGTTATTGCGATTTTTCGTCTTCTGGAGTACATTGCTCATCCTTCTTCGGTGCATGTGATCGGAAAGAGAATGCTTCGATGAAATCCTTGCGGAATCACATCGGTGCCCTTCATCGCAATCGATTGCCCCGGTTGTTGTCTCCCGAGCTATCCCAGCCCTCGTTTCCCCTAGTTCCCCAAAAAGTGAAGGTCAGTCCGCGTCATTTGTTAGGCATGACGGCTGTGTCCGGAGTCGGGTTGTCGTCTGTCGTGAAGATGATTGAGACGGTGCTGGCTTCGGCTGGAGAAGTTTTCGAGACCACCTTCACAAAAAACCATGTGGCGTTTTCTCAAAACGGGAACGAACATGGGAATGCCTAAAAAAGGCACCCAGGGCTTTAAGCCATTTTTGGTTTCTATACGACAGACTGATCGAATGCCCGCCTATCCTGCGACTGCAGGCAGGAGCCTAAATACGGAGGTTCGTCCATGTCCCACCACCGTCTCAATGTAAATGCCCTGCGTGCCAACCGGCTTCCCCGGCTGGTTCACCCTGAATCTCGATCCTCAGGTCCCCCTGAATTCTTAGGAGAGAGGTCTCTTTCTCGCCGAGGGCTCTTGGGGATGGCGACGTTGACCGCTATCGGGTTATCTCCCTCCTTTCGCTTCATGAATAGTTTGGCCCATGCGGCCACCGAGTCACTCACCTGGGAGGTGTCAGAGACCCGTGTCGTGTTTCGGCTGGGAGGACGTGACCGATGGGTCATTGATCTGGCCTCATTCACTGGGACCCCTCGATTACTCGTTCAAAAACAAGAAGGATTCTTCCTGGTACATTTGGCTGACGCCCGCTTTCCTGGAACCTGTTTGCCGGCCGATTTTGTTTGCGAACTGCGCCAAGGAGTCTTTTCGTGGAACATGGTTCTGACCTTTGCTCTGGGAGGGTTCAAGGCCTATGCCCCGTTTGAACGCTGGTTATTAGGGCAGGAATCTGCAGGCTCCGCCGTCCGGTTTAACTCTTCCGTGTGCGGGATGGGGTTGGACGGACAATTACAAATCCAGGGCGAAGGGTCAGCCTCGTTCCAACCAAACTGGAGCTTTGATTTTAAAGGACATTCATTGGCTTCGTTCCGAGGCCAGGGAGGAGACCTGGCTTCCGACGTCCTCCATTTGGCTTTGCTGGATGAACAGTCACCAAGTCTGGCCACGCAACCGGGACGAACACGCACATTGCTGGGCTTAGAGCGAGGGGGACGGCAATGGACATTCTCTCCAGCCTTTGCCTCAAGCTTCGCCTCTCATGTGGTATACCGACAAGATGCATTTGACACCCTCCACTTTGAGACGTGGGAGGATTCTGCAGGAACATCGGTCTGTGGACTGCTGGCCGAAGGAGCTTCACCGGATGCCTCGTTGTGGTTTCATCCTCATTCTCCGACCGTCAAAGCCGACGCAAGTACAGAACCCATTGCATTTCCTCTTGGACACATTCAATATGCCCGGCTATTTTCAACACAAGAGCACGAGCGTGAAGAAACCCTCAGAGGACGTTTTGTCTCCAACCCGTCTTCCATCAGGGTTTTAGGCTGTTCCCTGGAAGTTGGTGGCCGACCGACCACTCCACCCTTTGAACTCCTCAATCAGGACGGGCAGGTTCATGCCTGTTGCGAACCGGAAGTCTATCGAGTCGCCGTTCCCCTCGGAGGAGCCATTGTTGACCCGATCGAACTTCCGCACGGAACCAAATTGGTTTGGGATACCCAGGCTGAAGCTCCGATCATCCCGGTCCAAACCAATCCACGACTCAAACTTCCTTCCCGTTCATCAAAAGACGCAGCGGTTCCCTCAAGCCCTCTCCGCAAAGCCCCTGTGCCCCAGGAAAAAGCTATCCAACAGAAACCAGCTCTGAAATTCCAAGAGGTTGTTCCCCAATCTCCTACACAGATCAGACCGGAAATCATCGCTCCTGGTCGTATCTTTACCGATTTCCGATCCTTACTGGAAGTCCATGGCCCCTTCACGGTTTCCGTCGTCAGGCCCGAAGATCTACTGGTGTTAAAATTTGAATTCAGGGGGTGGACTCTCCAATCCGCAGCGGGGCAACCGGCCCGGATCGTGCGGAACCCGCCAGCATCAGGCTCTCCCGCATCAACCATTCTGGTTCACTTCCCTCCTCAACATATCGCCGAGCAAGCCTTCTTCGAACCGGCTAATCCAAGTCAGGCGGAAAAGCCGGTCTATCCCATCAAAGCGCAACTAGCCGGATGGAGTCGCCTGGTCTTTAACGTTCCCCAGAACATGACACAAATTCCATTTTCCTTGGAGACTCTTCTGGATTGGTCCCTGTTCGAGTTGAACGTGGCTGCTTCTGCCGCTCCTCCGCCCCCACCTCCGCCATCGCTGGGGCGCCTCAAATTGCAGATCCTTCCGGGGATGCGATTTAAGCAGAGCGTGATTCCACAGGTCATCCCACGCTCCATTCCCGAAGAACCGGCGCAACCCCAATCTTACCCAGTGCCTACAGAAAAGAGACCATTCTTGTGGTACACCTCGACAGCCGGACAATCCGTCGCCCTCTATCATGCCCAAGCGATCTTAGTCAGAGCGGAAGCCAGAACTGTTCAACTCCAATTACGAAAGAAGCCGTTGAACTCCCAGGCGGTTCAACCGATTCAAAAGGTTCCGGCACAACCAGCTCCACAGGCGATTGTCCCCGGTGCCGTGCAAAAACTACCGGGGAACGTTTTCCAAATCCTACCCGATCCGCCCAAGAAGGAAGATCTTCCCAACATCACGGCCATTGAAGCTCCTTACCGCTTGTTCATGTCTCCCAGCAAAATGGGTGGGTGGGCTCATTCGCCAAAACCCGTGGCCTTGAACAATCGACTGGAGCTCTGGCACACGCGTTTAGGCGTGAGGAGGCAGGATCGGCAGGGCCGGTGGCGTATTGATGAAGATGATGATTGGTACCGAACGCTTCGGGCGATCTGGTCACCGGACTATAACGAACCTAACAGTAATGGCCCCCCCAGATATCCAAATCCAGCGGACCCATCCAGAGTACCTTTCCGCATGTTGCCCGAAGCCCAACATCGCCATCAACTTGTTCAGTTGATGGCCAATGGGAAACTAGCCAATTGGCAGAATCGATATGCCCGTGCGGAAC
>QJYE01000019.1 GCA_003235785.1 Nitrospirota bacterium | reverse complement strand
TATTGTCGTGCTGAGCCCCTTGAGGACGTTTTCAGCGAGATCCCTGCCACAGGCAGGCAGGGATGACGGACAGGGGCGGGATGCTCACTGTCAATTCGCAGGGATGACGACTAGTGTGTTCTCCTATTAAATGACATGGTCAATTTATGTTTAACAAGCATTTTTCTTTTTTAGCAATTCGGGTGGCGTTTTTGAAATTTTTATGATATTCAGTCAGCGGAATCACATGACTCTATTCCTTCTTCGCCTGGTCATTCTGGTTTTGTTGTTACCTGGGCAATCGGTCTTTGGCGATGAAGAAGTCCCGGAGAAGAATCCTCTTCCCCAACGTGAGACCCCTCTCCCTCAAATCGAGGGATATGCGGATTGGAAATTTACCGACTCCCTTGAAACATTACATAGCGATGATCGTTTGACATTTATAAAAGCGGGCGAGGAGAAATGCGAATTTGGGAAAGAAGAAAAGCGAGACATGGCCACATGGCCTGATTGCTTTTACCAGACCACCAACATTTTCCAGGAACCGGCCGAGGTCTTTATTCTGGTCACCCAAGAGCACATTGAGCGCATGCTCATTCACTTTAACCGCTTAGACTCCAAGTCTGACTCGAAGGACTGTGCGTCTGTCGTTAATGTTGTCGTAGATAATTTGGCAAAAAATTTCGGGATTCCTACGAGGAAAAATGATGCTGAAAGGCAAGTGTTTTGGGAATCCCCATATGGCGGAACAGTAAAATTTACAAATAATTGTATTAGCGAAGGCCGGGGACTGGTGTTGTTTATGATTTTCCCTCACTCCAAGCTGGAGAAGGGTAAATCATCCACTCGGGGATAGAGGCTTTCATAAGGAGGTAGCAGTTGCTGGTTTTTACACAAACATTACACGTTCTAAGAATCGTGGCCACAGTAGGGCTCTTGCTCAGCGTCCCACTGACGAGTTTCGGAATGACCGATGAAATCCAAACCCCTTTGCCCATCAGTGGTCATGAGGTCTCCATTCAATCCATCACCTCTGCCGATGTGTTTGCGCGCGTGCAACTGGTGCGCAAGGAACTGGACGACATTCGTTTTGAAATGGGGAAACCCAATAGTCGCGAGGTGGGTCTATTAGTTAAAGACGCGACGCCGCATGAGGTGTTCTTTCAGGCCAAAACGCTTGATCAAAAAGTGGACCGGTTGACCAGGGAACTCACGGAACAATCGGAGTCTCTTTGAGAAATAGATGAACCTCATGACATCCGTCCTTTTCATGTCTGGAAAGTTGTTGATACCTCGCTTCGCCGGCTCCTGTCACTCAAGCAGCAATTAGGGCTCCCCCTGACTAACAGTGAAGCCTTGGCTGATCAGGAAATTACCCCCACTCAAGTCTTTTTTGTTATTGGATTGGCCAATAAGCAACTCAACCATTTGCTGCTACACCAGTTCTCTCCGAAAGATGTCGCCAAGAAGGTCAACCTAGGCAGGGAATATATCAAGCATCTTCTGGAGAAATTTCCGACGGCTCCCGCTCCTGCTCCACTGCCTTCGTTGGAACGAGGCCGCGTCCCATGGGATAGCTATGACCGTCTTGTGGATTGCTATATGGTGTTGGGAGACATCGCACGTGCCTCCAACATTCAAATGTTAAACTTAGCTACTCAAAACCTTGATCGTCCTGACATTCAACCGAATGATGTCTATGATATAGCTACCCTTATTCTCTCCGAACTCGCCTATCTTCATTCCCACCTCCCCAATGCTCTCCCTCCTCATCAGAGCAAACTCCATGGTCCTATCCTGCCTTCTCATGTGTATCAACAGGCAGGCGGTCTGCTGGCTCAACTGAAGACATTATACAAACAGGTTCAGGCCCATCCCACATGGCTCCAATAGGGATTGCTAACGTCACGAAGCTTGGATGCTGAATAGACCATTTTCCTGGCTATCATCCATTGATTGATCAGGAATCAGGTTGTCGGCTTGATGCATAAACGGAGCCCCATTTGGCTTAGACACACTCGGTGAAGCATGAACCCTTCCTCAGGACGAAAATAATCGAGGCTCCTCACACCATACATCATTTCTCAATTTCTAATTCCCGGTTCATTGTATAGAGGAAG
>QJYE01000240.1 GCA_003235785.1 Nitrospirota bacterium | reverse complement strand
ACCGGAAAGTTCAGCAATTTCACTTTCCAGTTTGCCACAGATCACCACGGACTCTGAGCCACGGGCTTTGGTGAAGGCCTTGAAATCGGCAAGAACGGCTGGATCGGGGCTCTCGTCCGTGTTTCCCACATAAAAAACCGGCTTAGCTGTCAGCAGGAAATATTCTTGTAGTATGGCTGGTTCGATACCAAGCGCACGTGCGGGCTTGCCTTCTTCCAGGCCAGCCTTGAGTGTTTCGAGAACGGAGAGTGTCTCTCGTGAGGCTTTGTCTCCAGACTTGGCCTTGCCCGAGACTTTATCGAACTGCCGGGTGAGGCTATCTAAGTCAGCCAGCATGAGCTCCATTTCAATCACCTCAATGTCACGCTTGGGATCAACGCTTCCCATGGTATGCACCACATCGGGATCCTCAAAAAGCCGGACCATGTGGAGGATGGCGTCCACTTCCCGGATATTGGCCAAAAACTTGTTGCCGAGTCCTTCGCCTTGGGCTGCTCCTTTGACGAGCCCTGCAATATCCACAAAACGGCAGGAAGTCGGAATAATCTTTTTGGGTTGGAAGATTTTGGCGAGACCGGCCAGACGGGTATCAGGGACCGCCACGACACCCACGTTAGGCTCAATCGTGGTAAACGGATAATTCGATGCCGCTGCACTTCCGGAGGTCAAGGCATTGAAGATGGTGGATTTACCGACGTTAGGAAGCCCGACAATGCCAATTTCCATAGGGCACGCAAAGTATCAAATCAGGACGGTATAGGTCTCTAAGCCAAAAGCCCTATGTTGTTGAAGGTCATCCATCCATGAAATTGTGAACCCTCGGAGGGGCGCTCTTCGATCCGCAACAGCCGGCAACAGGATGAAGGGCTTGCTACTCAAACACGGATGATACGTCAAGTGGGCACTCACGCATTTCAAGCAGATCTCTTCGAAGCTTTCTGTTTTTCTTTTTTTGCCTGAAAAGTTTAAACGCTTGTGGGGTTTTTAGGCATCCCTTTTGCTGTGCAACTGCACGCCCTGACTTCTTTTGAACAGAGGGCGTGGGTTCACCAAGAAGTGTTTCTGGTTTTTTTCACGGTTTGAAAATTTGGCTTCAGGAAGGCAGAGGAATCAAAAAAATGACCGGTGATATTCAGGAAACCCAAGCTGTATAGGGGTATGAAGGGTTCGTCTTTTCAAAGGAAGTACTTCAAGAGGGTGGTGTGATTACGAAGGGAATGGGGAATGCCAAAGTCAGACAGCAGGATAAACATGTTGGAAAACGATAAGGAGTCAACAAGAATTGTGAAGGCGAAACCATTCAGGGTAATTCACCAGAGCCAAGTATTTGGACTGGGCTTAAGGTGTGTGCAAGGGATCGATTGGGGTGGGTTGATGTGGTATTGGTTGCCTTTGCTGTCCTATGCGATGGCGATATTCTATGTCTCATCCCTTTCATTGCCGGAAAAGGAGCTGGCTTTTTTTCTCGACGCCGTCAATGCGCTCATCCCTGCGGAGGGGGATATCTTCTCCATGATCAATGACAAAATTTATCATGTAACTGAATATGCCATTTTAGCCACGCTTGTCTATCGAGCCTTTCGTTACTCTATGCTGGAGAAGGGGGAAGTGTTCATTGGTTTTTTGACGGTTGTGGCGGTGGTCCTATTTGGCTGTACGGATGAAATTCACCAATGGTTTACACCCCTTCGCTCTACCGATGGATGGGACCTGATGGCCGATGCCCTAGGAGGAACAATTGGAGTGGGTCTCTGGCAGGGTGTCCTCAGTATCCCGGTGATTCGGCTTGTTGAAGAACGAATTCCTATCAAGCTTCAAGTGGCCTTGGGTCTTCATGTTTTGAAGGTGTGACGCGAAAAACGGTCGTGTGGCCTTCATGGGTATTTGACTGCCCAGCTAAGTACGGGCTTCAGGGCAGCCGGCTTGTTTAAGAATTGGGTGTGTGATTCAAGAATCTTTTGTGCCGAGCCTGTCCAAGCATTGGCGGGACTTTAGCGCAGTCACCGTCATTTTTAGGGGCATCGTACTTACCGACATGTCCAAAGATCTTTAAGTATGCGTGTAGATTCTTTACAGCTATTTTCCCCATTATCTCCCTCCT
>QJYE01000134.1 GCA_003235785.1 Nitrospirota bacterium | reverse complement strand
TCCGCCCACTGAGCGAATTATGAAGAATTCCCACATGCATTTTAAAAGAAGTCGGTTGTGAAAAGTGAGAAGAACGCAGCCAAAGAAGGAACAAGGAGAAGTTGCTTACAAGAAGTCAGTTGTGGAAAAGCCAAAGAGGCAGAAAGGACGCGTCTCTTCTTCTTTCTCACTCTTGGCTCCTTACTTTTTACTTCTCATCTTTTTACTTTTTATTTGATCGTGACAGGAGGATTGGTAAACAATCGTACCGCCAAGGAATCCCGACCATTCACAGGATCAATTTCGGCCAACCAGGAGGTGAGAGATCCTTTCATGTTCTTTTCCAGGATAGCCATCCCCAGTCTCACAAGAAGCATAAGCGTAGACAGAACCGTCCAGATGGCCACGGCTTCCAACCCTAAATCCGGCCGTCCAATCAGAAGACTGCCCGATAACAAAATCATATTAGGATTCCGCCGTGCGGTGATGAGTCGAAAATACGAATCAAAGGCCTTCCAACAAAAGATGACAAATCCGCCCAACCACCATTGAAAAATTCCTTCCACGATTCGGCCAACAATATACCCGATCAGAATGACCCAGCAGGTTATCTCAAGCGTCAACCAAGACAGTATGGGCGCAAACGAGACGAGGCCAAGTCCCCAAGCCAAATACCAAAGGGGCGGATGAATTAAATCGATGCCATGGTCAAAAATATTACCCAGTTTAGTTGACGTGACGGTCACTCTGGCCAATTTACCATCAACCGTATCCAGAAAAGTCATTACCCACCCTAAGGCCAGGCCAAGGAGGAAATGGCCATACCCGAAGGAAATGCCTGCCAGAATCACTAACACCAAACTCAAAGAAGTCACCTGATTGGGAGAAATACCCTTCGAGGCACAAAACCGCGTAGCCCATTGAGCGGGAACCGGCCAACAAAATTTTGTCACCAAGTCGGTGACACCTTTATAAGACCCGGAAAATAAATGCTGTTCCAAAACCTTCCGATTGTCCTCCCGAATAGGCAAAACATACGGATGGTCAGCTTTTCGCAATTCATTAGAAAATGACCCCGAAAGATCTTCTAAGGTCACTGTTCTCAGATGGGGGAGTTCCAACACCTGCTCGTTTTGCATTTCTTCTAAAACTGAACGAGCACCCAATGCGTCCACATGAGCCGCAACAGGAATCACATCCTTCCCGACCTTCATCTTCAAAATGACGTTCTGTTCTTTTGATAAACTGCGTAGGACCCGTTCATCAAAAATATAATCACCCCGCAGGATCAAAACCGAACTTCCGTCAGGCAGATCGTTCAAGTCGTGCAGAGCATCAACAATTCCAAGCCGAATCAACATTCGCTCGAATCGGTCGCGGGAGGTCAGACTCCATAGACGAATATCCGACTCATGACATAGATGCCAATACATGCTCATAGAAATCTAAATGGGACAAGTACCATCATATGGCCCAGCATCCAATGGACATCCCACAACCTTTCCTTAGTCATACCCAAAATAGAAAAAATCTCTCCCGAAAGACGCATTCGTATTCAGGAAAAATAGGCCCACCAAAAAAAGCTCATCGCCACGACTAATCCTAAAAAGGGAATGGCCGTGGTCAGCAATGCCGAGGCGCCAAGTAAGACGCCCATCTGTTCGAATATTTCACTAGTCAGGTAGTAGCCAATCCCCACCAACCCACCGAGTAACACCCGCTTCCCCGCTGTCGCCGTTCGCAATGGCCCGAAGGCGAAAGGAATAGCAACTAAGATCATCAATCCTGTCTTCAAAGGCATGAAAATTTTTCCCCAGAAGGCAAGCTCATACCCGAGAACATTCTGATTTTTCCGTTGTAAGATTTTAATATAGTAGAAAAGATCCGATGGAGCGAGGGAAGAAGCCGGAAGTGTCAGCAGTCGCATTTCTTCTCGTTGCAAAGGCGAATCCCAAACAATCTGCGCCAAAGTTTCCTGCGACACGAGAAACCCTTTGATAACCTTTTTGTGAATATTCTTCAGAATCCATTTTTGAGGATTTGTCACATCCGCTTCTTCTGCAAAAAGATAGGCCGTCATCTGGCCATCCTGATCAAACTCAAAAATATCGATATTTTGAGGAATTTCCCCATACTTCAATGTTTTGATTCGAATATAACGATTGTTTTCTCGAAACCACAGTCCCTGTTTCCCCTGATACGCTTGTGAGTCGGACAACGCTAATGAACGCGACCTATGAGCGTTCTGGTCCAGGATTGGCGTGACATACTCTTCCATACACGCAACGATCAACACAAAAACGATACCCACTTGCATGACTGCCCAGGCTATTTGGTAATGGGACATGCCACTCGCTTGCATGGCCAACAGTTCTCGACCATTGGCAAGACCACCTAAGGCCAGAATACTCCCTAACAAAGCAATGAACGGAGATAACACGACAAACCGTCCTGGAAGAGTGAGGAGAACGAATTCACCAGCTGCCCCAAAAGTATATCGACCACTCTCAACCTTATCGACTTCTCCAATAAAATCAAAGAGGCTAAATACCGCCACCAGGATGGCCAACACCGGCAAATATCCCCTGATTAAACTTCCCCAGAGGTAACGATGAAGAATGCGAGTGGACATGCTCTAGCGTTTAAATAGTTCGTTCATCGAATAATTGGGATACAGTACGAGCGGAAAGACCCACCGACGGTGCCTTGGGGTTCGACTTCGCTCCCCACCCTGCATGCTTATGAGGGATTTCCCACTGCAAACTTAGGGATACAGACTAAAACGCTCACGAGCATCCCTAGTCCAATAACCATCCACCAAAGACCGGGGAAAACGGGGAGCGTCCCTTGTTCGACCAAGGATTTCACAATCAACCCCAAAAAATAGTACACGGCAAAGAGGATCGTTGCGGTGAATATATTGGCATATTTACCTTGTCGTGGGGAGGAACGACTCAAGGGTATTCCCAACAAGCCCAATAGAATAGTCGAAAATGGAGTCGAAAACCGCCATTGAAGTTCCGCAATATCCTTGGGGAAGCTCGACAAGACCAACTTGCTGGTAGGAGCTTCCTTCCGTCTATATTCGGCAATAATTTCTTCAGGAAAAATGGACAATTGCGAGAAATGGGCCATATGAGTCATGCCTCCCCTTCGAGTCAATTTATATTCAAACCCATCATGCAGCACCGGGATAGGCGTTCCAGTGTGTGGATCAATTTGCTCAACCGCTTGTGCAGCTGAGATAATTCGCAAACTATCGCCATGTTCACTTTGTACAAACACCCGCTCTAGTCGCCGAGAGTCTTGATCAACACCTTCCGCAAACAGGACGAGCGCTCCATCACGTCGTTCATAAAAATGCCCTGGCTCCAAATGACTGATTCCCAACCCAGACTCTCCTTGAGTTTTCAAGACATAGCTCTCTTCATAGGCTAACGGACGAAGGTACAATGAAAATACGGCCACCAGAATCGCCACGCACCCGGAAAGCAGACCAATCGCTCCCATCACCCGATAGGGGCTCATTCCAGAGGCCAAAATCGCTTTCATCTCCGAGTCAGAATACAATCGCCCTAAACCAAGGATCACGCCGAAGTACAGCGATACGGGAAGCAACACTTCGAGAGCAATGGCAATTTTTAACACAATTAATTTCAAGAGCATGCTGGTTGAAATAAGCGCATCCACCGCTTTGGCTAAAAAGATGATCCAACTATACCCTGCAAAGAGAACGACAAAAAGTACGCAGACCATCATCGAAGGTTTGAGCACTTCTCCAATGACATATCGATCTAACATATTCATCTTCGTCTTCCTCGCCAAAGCTTTACATTTCAAACACGTGATGGTACTAGTCTTTTTACAATGAATGCTCTTATTTTAAGTGCGGGTCAGGGGCAACGGTTACTCCCATTTACGGCAGACCAGCCGAAATGCACGGTGACGATTAATGGTCAATCCATTTTGGAATGGCAAATCCAAGAATTGCTCAGATGCGGCATCGAGTCGATTCATGTCGTGATCGGCTTTCGAGCCGACAAAGTGGAAACCTTATTGGCCAATCGATTCAAGTCGCCTTCTATCTCAACGCTCTTCAATCCATTCTTTTCTCTCGCCGACAATCTCATGACCTGCTGGATTGCCCGGGCGGCCATGACGGAAGAGTTTATCTTGTTGAATGGCGACACTTTATTTGAAACCGCTGTCTTAGAAGGACTCCTGCAAGCTCCCCCTGCCCCTATTACCCTAGTCACAGACGAAAAATCTCATTACGACGCGGACGATATGAAGGTCATTACTCAGGGCATCCAATTGTCCAAGATTGGGAAAACCCTTCCATTAGAGCAGGTGACTGGGGAATCAATTGGCATGATACGTTTTCAATCATCAGGGGCCAAATTATTCTCATCTGCCCTGGAAAGGCGCGCTCGACAGCCCGAAGCACTTAAGCAATGGTATTTATCACTCGTCGATGAATTAGCTCAGCAAGGGCATGTGTCGACATTTTCCATCAAGGGACTCAAGTGGGCTGAAATTGACAATCCCTCAGATTTAGACCAAGCCGAACGTTTGCTTAAAACCTGCCAATTACTTGAGGACTCTCCATAGAACACACAGTAACCGCGCAGCAACCCTCTCTTTTCCTTCCGTGTCAACCCTTGTCATCCCGAATGCGAAAAAACAGGTCTATCGAAACCCCCTCCTTATGTCCCCTCATGCTTATTTTTTTGACGACGCGATAAAATTTCCTCTACCAGCTTTAAATCTTCGGGGGAATCCACATCAATTGCCGCTTCAGAAAAAGGAACCATGACGGCCTTAATCTGAAGATCGAGACGTTGACCCAGTTGATGGAGTGCATCTGACAGCGACAACCACCCCAAAAGATAACGAATTAACACCAGGGGCCCCAGTGTACGAATCAACCGAACAGGATGCTTGCGTTCCTGTTCAATATGACTCCAAAACTCCACCAATCGCTTGGCTTTGGGAGTAAACAGCGCAAATAGATTACACCCACAAAACCCTTCACCACCCAATCGAATCACGGTTCGTTTCGTTTTCGGATATGCTGCGGCAACAAGAGGATATGAGACAAGGCCAACCGCGACGTCGACTTTGGCTCGCTGAGCCTCCCTCACAAAAAAATCTATAATATCCGGAGTGAGTAAGGCATGATCGGCCGTCGTGACCAGAAGAGGAAGATCCTGAGGGTGTTGGGTCAAAACCTCACCAACACTCAGGCTGGGCCCTTGCTTCGGTTCGATCCACTGAACCCCTCCTGACTCAACGAGGGATTGAAGAAAAGAAGTGCTCTCTACCGTATTCCATGAGGGTCCACACAGCATTCTTTTGTTCACCGTCTCAGCCAGTTCTAAGGCTTTCAGAACGCGAGAAATCATTGGCTCACCACCGATACTAGCCAAAACCTTATTCGAAACACCGGTCAATTTGGCAACGGGATCGTTAACCCCTCGGGTCCCAGCCAATAGAAGGACAGGCATTCTTTCCTGGTCAGTCATTGTGTCCTATGCTATGGAAATTATGCTGTAGTTTCTGCTTCATCCCTGGAGAGTCTTCTCATAAATCCTATACGTTTTATAGGGCTCAGCCCCTAAGGACTCAAGAATATGGCACATCGCTTTGTTGCCTTCCAGGATCCAAGATAACTCGACCTGTTGAATCCCCTTTCGCAAGCCAGCATTCCTCACGGCTTCAATCAAGCTATAGGCCATCGCGGCCCCCATAGGAGTGGATTGAAACCGCTTCCGAACCCCCATTAACGCCACTCGACCCGTCCGTGGATACGAGACTTTCATTCGCCACAGGGCTTTGAGCCACCCCAAGGGCAAAAGACGCCCATTCAAATCCTGGATCACTTCATGAATATTGGGAAATGCGACGAGCATCGCCACAGGTTCCCCCTCGATTTCGGCAATTTGGACAAAATCATCTTCAACCAGAAGCTTCAGCTGATACCCGATCTCCGAAAATTCCTCATCAGTAAAAGGCAAAAACCCCCAATTATCTGACCAGGCCTCTTCAAAAATTTCTTGAATAATGGATAAATCTTCCTTTAAGCATGCTCGACGTAAAGGACGGACCCGCAACGATCCTTTAGCTTTCTTGAGAAATAAAACCACACCGGGAGGAAACGAAAAATCGATATTAATCCGATAGGCTAGCAGATCTTGAGCTTTATGATACCGATTATCCTCAATCCGCATTCCGTAGTAGGGCCTTGCGTGCCCCATCATAATCATCGGAGGGGAGTCAAAGCCTTTCACCAGCAACCCACATTCTTGATTGATCGACAAGTTATAAGGCCCTTGTATGCGAGTCATTCCTTGGGAAGTCAGCCATTCTTCTGCAGCGTGAAACAACGCATGAAAGACCTCCGGATCATCTTCGGCTTCGAGAAGCCCGAAAAATCCGGTGTGATCGTTGTATCGATTGACCTGTAATTCGTCAATTTGCGCACTAATCCGACCCACAGGGATTTTCCCACGATAGGCAATCCACGCCTGCCAGCGAGCATGTTTAAAATAGGGGTTTTTCGGGGAAAACGTATGAAGGCGTTCGACAACTAAGGGAGGCACCCAACAGGAATCCGTACGATAGATATCCCATGGAACATGAATAAATGCCTTGAGGGTGGAACGATCGAGAACCGGCGAAACGTGAATCAAAAGGCCAGTCTCCGACTCATCACCCTCTCGCATACGATTGCGTGGGAATCACCCACAACCAGGATCGGGAACAAATTCGAACAAGGCAATTCCCAACTAGTGGGTCTCATGCGTCTCTTCTGAAAGTTGGGCAACCCAAGGATACTGAAGTCGCTCTTGATCAGCATAGCCTAAATTTGAAACCGTTGTGCTTAACGGCACATCTTCGGGGCGGCGGTAGAGGGTCCCGAAAATCCGGTCACAGATCCGGCTC
>QJYE01000005.1 GCA_003235785.1 Nitrospirota bacterium | reverse complement strand
TCGGCGGTGTATGTCAGAAATAAAAAAATTGCCTGCGAAAAAGCCGGGCTCTATCCGCAAGAGCATGTCTTGCCAGCCTCTACGACGCAGGAAGCCTTATTGGGACTTATTCAGCAGCTGAATGCGGATCCCAAAATCCATGGGATTCTGGTCCAGTTGCCCCTGCCTGCTCACATTGAAAGTAAGGCAATCTTACAGGCCGTGTCGTCGGAGAAGGATGTCGACGGTTTTCACCCTATCAACGTAGGGCACCTAGTCGAAGGCGATCCGGTCTTTGTGCCCTGCACCCCCAAGGGTGTCATCCATATGATTGATTCCACGGGACTGGACATTACTGGGAAACGAGCTGTCGTGATTGGTCGCAGTAATATCGTCGGGAAACCGGTGGCCATGTTGCTCCTCCATCGACATGCCACGGTGACAATCTGTCATTCGCGAACCAAGGATCTACCATCGGTGGTTCGTGAAGCGGATATTGTCATTGCGGCCATTGGCAAACCACTATTTGTCACATCGGATATGGTCAAAGAAGGGGCGGTTGTGATTGATGTGGGAATTAATCGATTGCCGGATGGCAAGCTAGTTGGTGATGTGGATTTTGATCGCGTCAAAGAACGGGCCGGTTGGATCACTCCTGTTCCGGGCGGAGTTGGCCCGATGACCATTGCCATGCTCCTTCAGAACACGTTGGAGTCCGCCAAACGGATGGCCAAATAATAGCAGGCGACTCAAAAGGAGAACCCATGGCCCATCTGACTATTCCAGAATTTCAGCAGCACAAACAACAGGGCAAGAAACTCACGGTAGTCACAGCCTATGATGCGCTGTTTACCAGAATCGTGGAGCAAGCCGGGTTGGAAGTCATTCTGGTGGGGGATTCCCTGGGCATGGTCGTGCAAGGTAAGACCAACACGCTTTCTGTCACGATGGAGGACATGCTCTATCACACACGATTGGTCGCTCAAACAGCGCAACGGTCCTTAGTGATTAGCGACATGCCCTTTCTGTCCTATCAGGTCAGTGTTCAGGAGGCGGTGCGAAACGCAGGCCAATTTCTTCAAGCGGGTGCCGCTGCCGTCAAGCTCGAAGGAGGCCTTTCTGTGGTTGATCGTGTGGAGGCGATGACCCGTTTCGGCATTCCCGTCATGGGGCACGTGGGAATGACGCCTCAGTCCGTCAATCAATCTGGAGGTTATCGTGTTCAAGGGAAAGGCCAGAAGGAAGCCGAAAAGATTTTACAGGAAGCGAAAGAGCTTGAAGCTGCCGGGGCCTTTGCGTTAGTCCTGGAATGTGTGCCGAGTTCGCTGGCTCACACGATTACTCAAGCGCTCAGTATTCCGACCATCGGCATTGGAGCGGGGCAGGGCTGCGATGGGCAGGTGCTGGTACTCTATGATTTACTGGGATTATTTGACGATTTTGTTCCGAAATTTGTGAAGCCCTACGCTCATTTAAAGGCCGATGCGTTGCAAGCGCTCACACGATATAAAGAAGAAGTGGAATGTGGGAAATTTCCTTCAGACGCGGAAAGCTACAATTGAGTGATGAGCCGTGAAGTGTTAGGCGTAAGGAGACAGGGGGGGAAGTTATTCGTTCCTCTCACCCTTCAGGATTTCCCTTCCTATGAACCCTTAAGCATTTTCTGTCGTCTGTGCTAATATTCCTCCTCTGAGACTAATTCTTCTTGTGCCGGTATGTTTGGGCTCTTGGAGTCGTTGTTTGAAGGGTTTCCTAACGTTCAGCCATGGGCCAGATGGCTTTTTAAATTGACTGACAATCAGTTGTATTGATCAGGGAACTGTAGGGGAATTAATTGTTAGCGATCATACCCCTAATCTCAGAATTACTTTCCAGAAATTTTCAGGTGGCGTTGACGACGTATGGTGTTTGTTCACTATGCCGTTTATGGGAAACGGTTTTAAGCAATTGGTTGGCATGAAATTGGTGAGTAACTGTCAGCTTGAACCATAAAAATAATGGGTTTGGTGTGCAACTGATTGGCTTGCCACGGCAGGGCTTTCCTAGTATGCTCGTGCTGAAATAGTCTTGATTTGGTGGAGGAATCACAGATTTATGGATGTTCCTGACAATATTCAAGGGTGTCGAG
>QJYE01000504.1 GCA_003235785.1 Nitrospirota bacterium | reverse complement strand
TTGCCGGCCAATTTTGCACCCTAAGCCTAAGACATAAAATTCTGTCGTCGACGCGATATCACGAACAGGAAAAGAAAGATGAAAGATGGCAGTATTCATTGGTAATGTCTTTTGCATGTTTTTAGCGAAATTTTTGTGTTGGGGCAAGTCCAGGCGGAGACGTTATTAATCAAGAGTGAGGCGCAGTGGAACTGGGGGGGCGAAGAATCTAGCGAAAATCCCAAGACATTGCAGGTATTTTCAAACCCGAGTGAGACAGGCTCCTAGCGTGACACCGGCTGCTTGTTCATGATGCTGTGAAAGAAGGTCGCTTGATTGCCGCCATGTATTTTGGAGTGATACATGCTTTCATCTGCATTCTGAAGCAGGTCGGCAACTTGGGTATAGGGTTTTGCCGGCGTATGGGTCGCAATGCCCAAGGAAATGGTGACGATGAGGTTCGGGTTCTCAGAAATTTCATGGGCGGTTTCACGAAAGGCTGTCAGGATTCTTTCACAGACGAATTCAGCCCCGGAGGTGGTCGCTTTTGGCAAGATCAGAACAAATTCTTCTCCGCCAAATCGGCCCACCATGTCAGTAGCACGGAGTTTTGAGAGAAGAAGACGTGCGGCTGATTGGAGGACGACATCGCCTGCATGGTGGCCATAGGTATCATTCACAGATTTAAATTTGTCGAGATCGGCAAAAATAAGCGTTAAGCATTCTTCTTTAGCGACGGCCTGCTGAAAAGATGTTTCCAAGGCTTGATCCAGATAGGCTCTGGTGAACGTTCCCGTCAGGGAGTCGTAGCGATGGGTTTCTTCCAAGTTGTGAAATTGCGCTTCCATGTTGACGGTGTTGATTCTGAGTTCTTCCACTTGTTTGAGTGCCTGAAGATTGCGGAGGAGAAGCGATTCTCTTGCGTTTTCTATGATGACTTTGGGGTCATCCCAGGTTGGTAGGGTGGTGTCAAAGAGGCCTGCTATTTCAGGAAGACGTTCTTTGATGACTTCCAAGGTCTCCAGAAATGTTTCTGAGTTGAGTTGTAATAATGTAGAAGCCTGCCTGGTCACTGTTTGTAGATAGTTGTCATCGGTTTCACGTAAAAATATTTCTGCCATCTTTCCCGAAAGGGAGACGCAATAGGCGAATCTTGCCCGTTCATCTCTCCCGGGAATGTGCGAAGGGTCGTCACTTCCCGCTACGGCTAATCGTAACCGATCCGTGAAATTCCACTGAGTTAATAGCCAACTGCCTACGGCTCCATGTGACAGCCCGAGGGCTCGCTCTTCATGTGAGATGAGGCTGGCATGATGGCTTTGTTGACCCGTATAGGTAAGATAAAGTTCCGGGAAAACCTGATCCAGTGCGAGCATGCCCAAATCCTGTAGTAGTCCCGCCAGATATAATTCTGCTGTTTCGTCTACTTCGCAGAAGCTTCCTAAGACCTGACAAGCCGTTCCAGCCATCAGGGCTCGTTTCCAATAAAGGTTGTAATCCAGTCCCTTTCCTTTCGTGGATTGAAGCGATTGAACTAAGGAAAAAGACAGAGCCAGCGAAATCGTGGCATTGAGGCCAAGGACCATCAAGGCTTGATGAAGGTTTTCGACTTTTTTGACATAGGGGTAGATAGGAGAATTGGCGATCCGAAGAATCTTGCTGGCCAATGCCGGGTCACAGCTCAGAAGTTCAATAATTCTTTGAAAATCGGTGTCGGGCTGATTGGCCAGTTGAATGATTTGTATCGCCACAGTCGGAGGGCTTGGGAGATTCGGGCAGGCTTGCAGTTTTTTTTCAAGTTCTGGATTCATACACAGGATTGTAGTTAGAGAGAGTGGTCTTGCAACGTGCGACCTGAACCTTCTTTGCTTTGGTACATGAAACCCTCTTGGCAGGGTAAAGCCTGCTTCACGAAGGTAGCTTGCGTTGCTGTATCTCTTATGTCTCGAAGGGTATTTCGGTTTTTCCGTTCCTACTCTGAAGCGGTGAGTAGCATGAGTAAGCAATATTTGCATTGCTTGACCCCTTCATTCATTGGCGAAGAGAGGGTTTCTCGGGGATGCCTATTGCCTATTTATTGAAGAGGCATCAAGGGGAACCTGTGCAATTTCCTTGGCGGAAGAAGCCTAATGTCCATGCGTTAATATCTTTCTCGTTTGTACTCAGAAACGTGCAGTTATTACGCGGTGTTGGAAGAACAGGCAGAGCCGGCGTCTTGGCTCTTTGAATGTACGAGGAGGTGCCATCGATTGATGGCGAGAATTCTCCCACGAATCAACAGGCTCAATGGTAAAGAATATTTTTAGCTTGTTGAGAGGGAGATTCTTGAAAACGGTCAAGATCTAATCGCACAAATCCCAAGCCCGCCACACATAATTCAAAATTGGTCGACAACGTTTGGAACAAAGATGGTGGGTTTTTGGCTTGAGGGTCTTGATAGGTTGCGACAATGCCGTAAGAACGTTTACCGGCTTTGACGTAATCGACTAAGAAATCTTTGTGATGGATCAGGCCTGAGCATTTGATTCGGCTGCAATACTCAGGAAAGAGGCCAGCCAGAAACAGGGTTAAATCGCCGATGTGCCGGTGAATATCACATTCTTTTTCTGCGGAAGAATGTTGGCTTTGGGTTTCCGATTCGTAAAGCAGTTCCACGACGGTTTCAACCGGTTCCCCTTCGTGGTTTTTGATGCGGGTGAGTTGATCGGTATGAATAAATTCCAGAAGAAGATTGGAGACGTAGTCGGTTACCTGAAAATCGGGCCAGCCAAGCGCTTCTGAAAAGTTGCGTTCAGTTAATCGACCAAATAATTGCTTTAGCGGATGTTGATCAGGGATTGGCGTCATCAGGCTCTTCCCTCCTCATTTTCCGATTCCGGGGTTCATGAATTGTTGGTTTGTATAGGTCTATCGGCCCAAGGGGCAGTGTCCTTAACCTCTTTCTCCCTTTTCTTTGGCCCGACTATCCAAGATTAATGTGACAGGGCCATCATTTTCCAGGGTGACGATCATTGATGCTCCAAAGCGGCCACCCTGAACTGCTAGGCCTCGTGCTTGGAATTGTTCGAGCACTTTCTGATAATGCTCCTGGGCCTCTTTCGGCGGGGCCGCACCTTCAAAACTTGGACGCCGTCCTTTTGCGATATTGGCCAGTAGGGTAAATTGGGAGACCAGGAGCAGTTCGCCATGAGTATCCAGAAGTGATCGATTCATGTGGCCTTGGGTATCGGCAAATATTCGCAGTTGAGGAATTTTTTCGACCATGAATTGTCCATCAGCATCGGTATCTTCCTTCGCGATTCCTAATAATACCAAAATCCCATGACCAATTGTGGCAATTCGGTGGCTGTCTACGGTCACCGAAGCGTGGAGAACTCGTTGAATGACGGCAATCATGGGATGTAAAGCTTGACTTTCTTACTGAGAAGACTGTTTAGGCAGTCTTCGTTGAACCATGAGCTTAAGGTGCATGAGTTCATCGGAGTGTAAGAGTTGATGGACTCCAAAGTATCCCAGGACACTGCCTCCAATAGCGAGAAGGAACCATGCCATTTTTGGAAGGCTCTGTCCGGCTTCCTGCCATACGGGAAGTGAGGCGATCCAGATGCAGAGCCCTATCATGGGAAGCAGTGCGATTCCCGTTCGAGCAAGGGAGGCCCCTAATGTTTTCCACAGCAGGCCTTGAAGGCGTTGACTGAGCATGGTTGCCAACATCACAGTTTGGCTGATCGCCGCTAATCCGGCAGCCAGCGCTAACCCGGTATGGGCAAATGGGTTCATGAGCCAGAGGGATAATCCAATGTTGATGCCGACTGAGATGATGGCTATGGTGGCTGGCGTTCGTGTGTCCTGCAGAGAATAAAAGGCCACCGCTAAGATCCGGTAGCTGGCAAAAGCCCATAGCCCCACAGAAAATCCCAATAACGCCGATGCCGTACCAATAGTATCGAGAGCAGAAAATGCGCCATGTTCAAAGAAAAGGTGAATGATCGGGGTCCTGAGGAGCATGAGTCCGGCCATTGAGGGCAGAATAATGAAAAACACCATTCGTAATCCAAAGTTGACGGTGGCTCGAAGTTCATCATGAGCTCCCTTGGCGGCGTGAGCGGATAGGCTTGGTAAGATGGCGGTAGCCATTGCCACACCGAAAATCCCTAAAGGGAATTGGATAAGTCGCATGGCATAAAACAAGTAAGTGGGGCCTCCTTCAAAATAAGAAGCCAGGATGGTGCTAATGGTCAAATTGATTTGGGTCACCGCTAAGCCTAAGAGCGTGGGAATGAGCAGCACTCCCATTCTTTTGACGCCTGGATGGGTCGGATGAAAATTCCAGGAGAGTGAACATCCCTTTTTGTGCAATCCCGGTAATTGCATGAGAAATTGTGCCAGCCCTCCCACCACAATGCCGATCGCCACAGCGATGATCGGTTGGTCAAATGCCGGGGAAATGGCGAGGGCAAAGACAATGACGCATATATTGAAAAAGACGGGAGCCAGAGCGGGAATCGCAAATGAACGAAGCGCATTGAGGATTCCCATGGAGAGGGCCGCGAGGCTTACAAAGAGCAGGTAGGGGAACATGATTTGTGTGAGCAGTGTGGTTGTGGCTAATTGGGCTGTGTCTTTATGCAGACCGGGAGCCAGGAACCAGACAAGGCTGGGAGCTGCAAGGATGCCCAGGAGCGTGACAATCGTGACGAGGGTGAGCAATGTCGTAAATGCGGCGCTCGCCAATTCCCAAGCTTCCTCTTTGGAGCGCGTGGAATGGTATTCGGTGAAGACGGGAATGAAGGCTGAGGACATGGAGCCTTCCGCAAACAGCTCCCGTAAAAGGTTCGGGATGCGATAGGCTATGTAAAAGGCATCGGCAGCGGCATTGGCCCCAAACAAGTTGGCTAGAATGATGTCGCGAAGAAAGCCGAGAATACGGCTGCAGAACGTCGCCGCGCCGATTAAGCCTGCAGCGCGACTGATTTGGTGGGTCTCTCCTTGCGGATTTTGAGGAGAGATTGAACCTGAGGGAGGTAAAGTGGATTGAGCCATCCGAGGGGAATGTTACCGAATTATAAGAAGGAGTTCCATCTTGTCATGAATTGAAATTTTTAGTGCTACAGAGAGTTGCAGAGAAATAATCGGGACATTCAAAGATCTTTTTGTAATGAATTGACACCCTGGAGGTCATGCTTTAGCATCATTTCCCTTTTGTCCCTGACAGGTAATCTTGTATGACACCCGCACGTTCCTCACAATCTTCTCACTCCATTAGCCTACCACGATGGTGGTGTTTTGCGACGGCATTTACAACTGGCGCGATCGTGATGGGCTTGGAAATCGTTGGCAGTCGTTTGCTGGCGCCGGTGTTCGGCAGTTCGCTCTTTGTGTGGGGGGCACTCATTGGCGTGGTGTTAGCCGCCATGAGCACCGGGTACGCTGCAGGAGGGTGGTTCGCGGATCGGTATCCCCCTCAGTGGGTGTTGGCTGGCCTGTTGTTGGCGTCTGGAGGTTGGACGCTTCTGTTGGCATGGGCAGGACAGCCTGTCGTGTTTCAGGTATTCCAATGGGTCCAGGACCCACGGTGGGGCCCCTGTGTTGCGGCCAGTGCACTATTGGGAATTCCCGCGTTTGGCTTGAGTGGTGTGTTGCCAGCACTGTTGCGACTGGCGATTGCCGATATGGGGCATCTCGGCAGGCATACCGGAGGGATGATTGCGGTCTCTACTATGGGAAGCCTCATAGGCACATGGGGCACATCATTCTATTTATTGACCTGGATGGGAAGTACGACGTTGGTTGCGGTGTTAGGCGTGATTCTGATGATTCTCGGGATCATGTGGACTCTGTACAGTCGTCAACTTTCTTTTGTGCTGCAAGTGGGGTTGTTTGGCGTTGTTGGAGGCCTCGCCTGGATGGGTTTTCATCCCGTGATTATGTTACCGCCAGCTATTCACCAGGAAGATAGTCCGTACCAGCAGGTTCGGGTGAGCGAAAATGATTTGTTCCGGTATCTCATATTAGACAATACCTTCCATGCGGTTATGTGGAAAGCGGAGTCTGTGTTCCTGGCCTTGCCCTATAGCCAAGTGATGATGGGGGTTTTGCCGATTTTGGAGAAACCGACACGTGGGTTGATTCTGGGTCATGGCGGTGGTTCTCTTGCCAAATGGCTGGCCGAACATTGGCCAAATCTAGAATTGGATGTCGTGGAAATGGACCCATCGGTCGTCAAGGCCGCTGCCAAGTATTTTGACTATACGCCGCCGTCGAATCACCATGTTGTCGTGCAAGATGCGCGAACGTTTTTGCGCAACAACCCTACCCGGTACGATGTGGTGTGGGTGGATGTCTTCGCCAGACATTTGATTCCATTTCATGTCACGACCCAAGAATTTTTCGAAGAACTGCGCGAACATGTCACCCCAGATGGTGCCATAGCCGTGAATCTGGCCTCTTCTGATGCCCCTGCGAATGTTCGACGGGCGGAAGCCGTTTTCTCCACGATGGGTCTGGCGTTTGAGAACATTACGACGTATGGCGTGGCAGGTCCGGATTGGTTGAAAACTAAAAAAGGCTCTGTGAATCTAATCTTTTTTGCCGGCAAACCTGTCGAAAAGATGCGATCCCCTCAATTTGTGGACCGGTTGACGCGCTCCATGAATCGCAACGAATTTCCCGCTGAAGGGCTGGGATTTTTTCTGTCCCATGTGCCGGTTGTATTGAACCCCGGTCAAATTCTCACCGACGATTTTTCCCCGCTCGATTTGCTTCAGGGGGAAGCGTAATCTGCCCCTGTTTGCCCTCTGCCATTAAGCGCTACCTTTTTTTTTCCGAAAGTGTGAAGATTCCTCTGCAGTGGATTGTCTGCAGAACGAGACTTTATCGAAAGGGTTGAACGCGATGTGGCCACGGATCCTTCCGTTTGCAGCCTATATGGCCTTCATTGGAGTCAGTAGTCTGGTCCCTGTGGGTTCGGGAGCTGAG
>QJYE01000209.1 GCA_003235785.1 Nitrospirota bacterium | reverse complement strand
CTTACGATTGTCGTTCAAACGTATCCTTGACCGTCGGATACAAAATCATAAACCGTTCCCACTGTTGCTCCGATTCCTGCCCAAACTGAAAACGCATGCGAGGGAAATCCACGACAGTCATGTGGGCCTGCGCCACATTCACTCGTGGGCGCCCGGGAAAATGTTGGGACACGAGTTTAGCCAAATGAATCCCCTGTTTGGCCCGTTGATGACTCTCGTCCTCATGCTCCGCAAAATACTGTGAAGTGAGTCCTTCAAGAACCGGAAACGACTGGCTCCCTTTCCCGGTCTCCCCTGGCAACAAATGCCCTTCCATATCGAGAAAATAGTGTTTTTTCGCGGCATCAAGGAGCGCCGCCGGTTGCCGTTCCTCAACCTGCACAGCCAGAGCATGAGGGAAGACGCGATCAAAAGTGATCGAACGTATCCAGGGATGGGCCTCCAACTGACCCGAAAGGCGATCAATGTCGATAGACCACAAACTCGAATCAGGAGATAAATTCAACGTGGCAAGAATCTCTTCTCGCGACAGATGATTCAAGCCCAACACGGTCACATCTTGAATTTTTGTCCATTCATTTATCCACCGCACCGCAGACCGCCCACCGAGCATGACCACCACGAAAAGACAAGCCAGCAGACTTCCCACCATGACACGCCGCACAGGAGATGAGTTCCGGACTTTCTCCTTCGGTCCCAAAGAGCCCCCACGCTTGAGCGGCCGGTTTTTCCGTGGCGGCTGTAAGGAAAAGTTATTTCGCATACCCATCAGGTCATCCTTCGTTTCATCGTCATGGGTTGACTGGCCAGTCCTCCGCGGTTTGGCATTGCCGACTGGAGTATCGCGTCGACCAAATCATCATAGGTCATACCATGGTGCGCTGCGGCCATCGGCAACAGACTTCGCGCCGTCATACCGGGAATCGTATTCAGCTCTAAGACATACGGCCGTCCATTGGGATGAATTCGAAAATCAACACGAGCGGCCCCTCGACACCCTACGGCGTGATAGGCCTGCCCACCCAATTCCCGAAGACGTTGCTCCAAGCGAGAAGACAGCTGAGCGGGGCAGAGATAGCGGGTCGCCGCATTGCCATATTTTGCACGAAAATCGTAAAATCCGCCTGGAGCAATCACTTCCACCCCGGGGAAGATGATGCCGTCCAGAACACCCACTGCCACTTCACGACCGGGAATATATTTCTCAACAACAGCCTGCGGTCCATAACGAAACGCCTTGGCCACCGCACGCTTCCACTCAGCAGGCCTTTTCACAATAGAGACACCGATACTTGATCCCTCCTTGCTCGGCTTGACCACGACCGGCCATCCCAAATGACGAGGGGGATGAGAAAGTCCCACTGGTGCCTGCATAATTTCTCCAGGAGGAACAGGAATTCCGGCGGCATGAAGCACCACACGAGTCAATCCTTTATCCATACAGACCGCGCTGGCTGATACCCCCGATCCGGTATAGGGAATGTCCATCGTTTCCAATAAGCCTTGGACCGTGCCATCCTCCCCCCCCGCTCCATGAAGAGCGAGAAAGGCTACCGAAATTTTCTTAGCCCGCAATTGCTGAGGTAATGTCGCATCAACATCAATAGGCACCACTGTGTACCGGCGACGACGCAACGCTTCACAGATCGACTGACCAGTCCTCAGGGAAATATCTCGTTCAGCAGATGAGCCACCCATCAAAACACCCACACGTAACGATGCCGTCATCCTGACGGCTGATGGCTTCTGCATGTTAGCCTTTCCCTTCACTTCAGACCCTTCCCTTTTCACGTTTTTCCTTTCGCCAATTCACGCTTATCGTTCCCCAATAACCTTCCATTCCAACTGCAATCGAACGCCGAATTTCCTGGCCACCTGCTCCCGAACCTTTTGGACCAACATCAAAACCTGCGCAGCAGTCGCCGCGCCTCGGTTGACAATAAAATTGGCATGCTTGTGAGAGACTTCAGCATCGCCGACCCGCAACCCTTTCAACCCCGCCGCCTCAATCAACCGACCAGCCGAATCTCCGGTGGGGTTTTTAAAAACCGATCCGGCATTGGGCAACGTCAAAGGTTGTGTGGCCTTTCGGTATTGCAAATACTCTTTCGTGACCGACTGGATGGTACCTTTCGCCGCAGACGTCAATTGCAGCCATGCCCCCACGACAATGCCTTTGGGAAGAAGGGTCTTACGGTAGAGAAAAGAGAGCATGGACGCTTCTACACGTTTTCGTTTGCCATGTGGTGTCACCAGATCCACAGCTGCCAACACATCTTGCATTTCTCCTAAACGCGTTCCCGCATTCATGACGACACCCCCACCCACGGTTCCTGGAATTCCTGCGGCCCATTCCATCCCTGAAAGATTTCGGCCAAGGGCGAATTGCATCAGTCGTGGGAGTCTGACGCCTGCCTGCGCATACACCACTTGGTTCGCTTCTTCCTGAATGTTGCTTAAGCCGGACAACTGCATCACCATGCCGCGAAGGCCCTTATCTCGAACAATGACGTTCGTTCCACCCAATACGAGAAGAGGAATCCGACCCATGTGCGCCCCCCGAACAACACGAACCACATCCTCGACGTCAGCAGGAATCACCAGCACATCGGCTGGGCCCCCAACTTGAAGAGAAGTCAATGGCGCCAAGGGTGCTTGCCATCTGATCTCCCCCTGAACATGGAGCAGGGCTCGACGAAGCATGGGAACCGTGAATACCCGCCGCTGGCCTCTTAGCATGGCATTCTTGCTCTTGCCATCGAATCATTCACCAGACTCCCCTGCCAGAAGTAAAAAGTGAGAAGTGGAAGTAAGTAGTGAAAAGCAAGGAGAGGGTAAATAACGGCATTTTCATCTCTCGTGCTACTCACCTGTAACGTTTTCTTTTTCCCTTCTCACGTCCAAGGTCACTAACAGCTCTGGACCAATTTTCCACACATCTCCTGCACCAAGCGTCAACAGCACATCGCCTTCTCGCAAATCATCTCGCAATCGGTTGATCAGCTCGGGATCACCATTGACCCAATGGACGCCAGGATGACCAGCCCCGCCAATTTTCTCCACCAGCGTCTGACCGCTGACCCCGGGAATGGGCTCTTCTCCCGCAGCATAAATATCCATGACATAAACCACGTCGGCTTGCTCAAAGGCCTTGGCAAAATCATCCACAAGATCCCTCGTTCTGGAATAGCGGTGCGGCTGAAACACCACAAGCAACCGTCGAGAAGGCCAGGTGGCGCGTGCCGCCGCTAAGGTAGCGCGAATTTCCGTGGGATGATGGCCATAGTCATCAACGACGGTAATGCCGTTTTTTTCGCCTCGAATTTGAAACCGGCGTTCGACTCCGGCAAACGCTGCCAGGCCCGATCGGATTAAATCCACCGGGACATCCAATTCCAAGGCTACGCCAATCGCCGCCAACGCATTGGACACATTGTGAACACCGGGGATGCGAATACGAAACGGCCCAATTTTTTGTCCACGATAATGGGCACGGAATTCGACACCCAATGCTTTGGGTTCAATGTCCGTGGCATACAAATCCGGCGTCAGCACACCCGAAAAATCACTCATCCCAAATGTCTGGTACCGTTTCACCACACCAGGCAAGATGCCGCGAATCCACGGATCATCCGCACAAAGAATCGCCGCCCCATAAAATGGGATTTTGTTGATAAATTCCAAAAAGGCTTCTTGAAGGCGATCCATATTTCCATAATGCTCAAGATGCTCACGATCAATATTCGTCACCACAACAATGGACGGAGACAAGCGCAAAAATGACCCATCACTTTCATCCGCTTCAGCAATAAGCAGATCACTTCGTCCCAACCGGGCATGCGTCCCCATCGCATTCACTTTTCCACCCACCACAAACGTAGGATCCAGCCCGGCTTCCGCTAGAATGGACGCCACCATCGATGTCGTAGTGGTTTTACCATGGGCCCCCGCAATCGCAATGCCGAACTTCAAGCGCATCAATTCAGCCAGCATTTCCGCACGAGGGATGACCGGAATGACTTTGGCACGTGCCGCACGAATTTCCGGATTGGAGGTGGCAATAGCCGATGACATCACCACAACTTGTGCGCCTTCAATATGCGATTCATGATGTCCGATATGCACAATCCCACCCATGCCTTCAAGCCGGCGAATACTGTCAGAATACCCGGTATCGGAACCCGTGACTTTATACCCTAACGTGAGAAGTACTTCCGCAATACCACTCATTCCACTTCCACCGATTCCGACTAAATGAATGTGCTGAATTTTTCGAAACATAATTTCCTAGACTCCCAGAGAAGAAGGAAAAGGCTGTGTCCGTCATCACACCCCGCTCACTTTTTACAGAGAAGACCCATGGTGATCTGATACCCATCGCTCGACAACTCTGAGGCAGTTCCACCCCCAACCTGGCGAAACCACTTCCATCCAGAGGAAGTCAGTGGGTCGATATTGCCCAACACCATGGCCATCTTCTGTCAGACACACCCTTCATGCTCTATGCAAGCCCCTCCTCATTAAAGATGAACATGTGGCTTATGGTTGCTGTATAGCCCTTGGATTCGTTTCATCGCTCTTCACACGCATTGGCCAATTTTTAGCGTTGAACCAGCGATTGGCATTCGCCAATCATGTGCTCGGTCGCATGAATATTTCTCGCTTCCCAACTTCGTCGGGCCATGGCTTGCAACGCGGGAATATCTTGCATGATCCGTTCAATTTCTTCCGCTAATCTTCGGCCGTTTAATTCCGATTGACGCAACATTCGTGCCGCTCCTGATTCCTCCATCGCCCTGGCATTCATTTCTTGATGATTGTGCGTGGCTTGAGGAAAAGGGATCAAAATGCTCGCTTTGCCATAAGCCGCTAATTCGGCCAGCGTACTGGCCCCTGCACGACAAATCACCAAATCCGCTTTGGCCAACTCCTTCGGCATATCAAATAAAAATGGCTGGACATCAACCTGCATACCAAAGGCTTCATAGCCTTGCCGTACATGCTCATAATCATCAGGGCCCGTTTGATGCGTCAGCGTCACCGATTCCCTGATCTTCGGAGACTGCTCAACCGCCTCCAGCATGGCGGAATTAATTGCCCGTGCGCCCTGACTTCCTCCAAAAATCAAAAGATGCGCCACCCGTTGAGGAAGCACCGGAGGATGATCCAAGACGAAAGCCTGACGGACAGGTGTTCCAATAATCCTCACTTTGGAGGAGGGGAAAAAGGACTTGGCGCTTTCAAAGGACAACAAGACGCGATTGGCTAAAGGACCTAAGACGCGATTGGCCAACCCCGGAAACGCATTGGGTTCTAATAACACGCGGGGGATTCGAAGCAACCAGGCTGCAAAGACTACAGGCGGGCTGAAATATCCGCCGGTTCCTATGACCAGGTCCGCTTGCTCTGAGCGAAGAATCTGTATGGCCCGCCAAATTGCGCGAGGGAGAAGCCAGCAAGCGCGAAGCATGTTCCAGACACTCCGTCCCACCACACCTTCAACATGAAGGGACTCGACGGGAAATCCTTCTTGACGGAGAATCTTCTCCTCGACAGCCTTGCCTGTTCCAACAAACAGAATATGACCTCCTGGATCATGCTGTTGAAAGGCCTTGGCATAGGCAATAGCCGGATACATATGCCCCCCGGTTCCACCTGCGGCAATCACGATTCGCATGTCGCGCCCCTGTCTAGGAGCCGGCTCGCCCCTGGCGAGCAATACTCAACAATATCCCAATAGCCAGCATGGTCGTGAGAAGCGAAGAGCCCCCGTAACTGACGAGAGGAAGCGTAAGCCCCTTCGTGGGAAGCAGTCCGCTCACAACGCCCGCGTTGATCATGGCTTGCATCGCAAGCAGCAGGGTAATGCCCAGGGCTAGAAACCGCCCGAACACATCCGGCGCTAATGCGGCCACTCGAAACCCTTTTAAAACCAGGATCACGAATAATCCCAATAAGCCTAAAGTGCCAACCAGTCCTAGCTCTTCCCCAACCAAGGCCAACACAAAGTCGGTATGGCCTTCAGGCAGATACAGCAGCTTTTGCGTGCCTTGCCCCAGGCCTACGCCAAAAACTCCTCCATTTTCCAGGGCTAAAAGAGATTGAACCAACTGATATCCCGCGCCTTCCCGATCTTGGAAAGGGTTTAAAAAAGTCGTGAATCGTTCCCATCGTTCCGGGCTGAAAATAATGAGGGCCAGGAAGCCCACGAACATCGGAAGCGCTAAACAGGCTAAATGTTGAAGGCGCGCTCCAGCCATAAACAGCATGCAGACAAAGACCAATCCAATGACCACGATACTTCCCAAATCAGGTTCAACAACAATTAAGGCGCAAATCCCACTCACCACGACCACCGGTGGAAGAAACCCTCGACGCCAATCCGTAATGCGACGATTCGGATTAGCCAGAAACCCGGCGAGATAGAGCACCACCGCAAGCTTGGCCATCTCAGCCGGCTGAATGGAAAAGAATCCGAATGTGAGCCATCGACGGGCTCCATTGATCAGAGGGCCAAATGCGAGCACCAACAGCAATCCGCCAACACACCCTCCGATGATCCAGGGAATCCACGCTTTCCATTGCCGATAGTCAATGCGTGAGCCGACAAATAGCATCATAAACCCAAGCACCATCCACACGATTTGGCGTTGCAGGTAATGGGTGGAATCGGCATATTTCATTTCCGCCACAACGCCACTCGCACTAAACACCATGATCAACCCACCTAATGAAAGGGCGATCGTAATTCCCAAGATCAACGGATCGATCCGGCGACGCCCAAATGCCAGATGGCTCTGAAACAAATCAGCCCAGGCACGCGAATCCCGATGCGCATTTTTCCGTCGAAGCAACGTGGCCACACTCATTTATTGCAGCTCCTGGACGATCCGCTTAAACTCAAGACCCCGCTGATGATAGTTCAGAAACATATCGAAACTGGAACAAGCCGGTGAAAACAGCACCACATCCCC
>QJYE01000308.1 GCA_003235785.1 Nitrospirota bacterium | reverse complement strand
GACGAGAAAATATGAAAATTGAAAGAGCCTAAATGGAAAATTTCAAGCTTCATCTCTTACAAATCTTTCAAAGATAACTATAACCTGCTAGCGCCATTCTTTTCCTTGTAATGAATGAAGGAATCGTCTGACAGACTCTTTGCCTCCCATCTTGCAGCGTCTGAGGTCATTTGAAAAGGGACATCTCTCGTCAATCGGAAAGAACCTCGGATAGAGTGTTTGGACCGTTTCGAAAATATTTTTTGGGAAAGGGCGGGGGAGGCATTCACAAACGGGGGAGCCCATGGTACGCTTTCCTCGATCGAATTGGAGACGATATGTCAGATTGGATCGGGAGAGAATAGATGTCTGGTGTTGGAGCAGGGGTAGGAAGAAGCCCTATCCGGCAACCGGCATCTAAGGGAATGATGCCATTCCATTCCGCGAGCTTCTTTGCCATTTCATACCCACGATGAAACCCCATTCTCGGGTTTCACATATCGATTTGAGCTGCAATTTCAGTCTCACATTCCTTTTTTACCAGTTGTGCATGTGTTGATACATCGATTGAATCCTGATCGAAGGCATCTTTGACGTCATGACCTATGTCCAGGCCTTCGGCTCCTTTCTACGAGGGCGTAGGGAGTAAACGTCGTAGGAGAACGGTCTCAAGATGGGCTGGATCGTTAACCGATGTATTGGACGATTGAGGACTTGGGTCTTTGCATATTTGGACATCTTTATCCACCCTTATCACAGGAGTAAACAGTGCAGACCAGTTATGTGAATTCCGGGTTAGATCACGAGGGCGTTTCTACTTTGGCATGTGCTCCACCACTTTGCCTTGATGCGTCACAGTCTGATACCCGTGGCTTGACTCCCAAGCTCGAAGAGTTCCTCGTCAGTCGTCCAGAGACCCCGTTTTTAGCTGTAGATCTTTCACAGGTCCAAAGCAAGTATCTTGAGCTGCAAGGGGGATTTCCGCATGCCGCGATTCATTACGCGGTGAAAGCCAATCCTTCTCCGGAAATTATTCAGCTCTTAGCGGCGTTGGGCTCTCGCTTTGATATTGCAAGCCGCTATGAACTGGATTTGTGTTTATCCCTGGGGGTGTCTCCCGCGTGGTTGTCGTATGGCAACACGGTGAAAAAAGCCGTGGATATTGCCTATGCCTTCGAATGTGGGGTTCGAATTTTTACGTTTGACAGTGAGGCTGAGCTTGAAAAACTTAGGAAGCATGCGCCGGGTGCCGATGTACAATGTCGCTTGCTGAGCCAAGGGAAAAGTGCCGATTGGCCTCTCTCAAGAAAGTTCGGTTGTGACCTGGACATGGCGTATGACCTGCTTCTTAAAAGCCGCGACTTGGGATTGAACCCGATCGGGGTCACGTTTCACGTGGGGTCTCAACAGACGGATCCTCAGCAATGGGTTGAGCCCATGCAGCAGGCAGGAGAACTGTACCGGCAATTGGGTCGACAGAATCTTGAGCTGAAATGGATTAATATTGGCGGCGGACTCCCGGCAACCTACCAAGCGACCCTTCTGCCCTTTTCCTGTTATGCCCACACCATTCAACAAGCCCTTCAGGACTCCTTTGGGTCCACGCCTCCTCAAATCATGATTGAGCCAGGTCGGTTTCTGGTGGCGGATGCCGGAGTCATTCAAAGTGAAGTCATTCTGATTGCGCATAAATCACGGCAGGATCTCCGGCGATGGGTCTATCTGGATATCGGCAAGTTTGGCGGTTTAGCGGAAACCATGGATGAATGTATTAAATATCGGCTGCGTACGGACCGATCCGGCCCCATGGGATCTGTGATATTGGCGGGCCCCACGTGCGATAGTGCGGATGTGTTGTATGAAAAATCGTCCTATGCCTTGCCCTTGGATTTGGCCATTGGGGATCCAATTGAAATCTTAAGTGCCGGGGCCTATACCAGCAGTTATGCGTCTGTGGGATTCAATGGGTTCCCACCCTTACGGACCTATTGTTTGTAGGAGCGTGAGTCAACGAAAGTCGGGTTGACTGTTTATGGGCACCGACAATATTGATCGTGATGCAAGGCACTTTTCGCCGCTATCGACGCCACAAAGCGTTGAGCTAGGGGCCGTGGTGTCCACAGGATTATTGCACCCTT
>QJYE01000140.1 GCA_003235785.1 Nitrospirota bacterium | reverse complement strand
GTTAGCCATGTATCCCTTACGAAAAAAACGGTTGATGATTCACCATCATCGAGAAAAATCATTGACCACTATCCTGGGTGATGAATCGTTATTGCACCAAGCGTTACTCAATATTTTGATGAATGCGATTCATGCATCGGCACCGGATAGTTGTATTGACCTGTCCTGCCGCAAGGAATCAAGGCTCTTGGGTGATCCCGGGATGGTGTTCCGTGCGGTCGAGGGGGTTGCGATCAGGATTCGGGATCATGGATGTGGAATGTCAGCAGACGAACGCGCCCACATGTTTCTTCCGTTTTATTCAAAACGGAAGGGGGGGACTGGTTTAGGTCTTTCAATCGTGAAACAGATTGTTCACCTGCATCAGGGTGTAATTGATATCACCAGTCAACAAGGAAAAGGGACAAGCGTTGATCTTTTTTTTCCTCAGTAAAGGAGAATGGCATGCTTGATTGTGGTAGTGGGGCAGGACGAGGCATCCTCGTGGTGGAAGATGATGAACAGTTGCAGACGGCTTTGACGACCGTGTTGAGTCAACATGGATATGATGTGACAGTGGCCAGGGATGGGCATGAGGGTTTAGAACATGTCGAGCGAGAGGCGCCGTGGCTTGTGCTCACTGATCTCAGTCTTCCGGGAAAAGGGGGCATGGAGTTTTTACGAGAGGTGCGAACGCAAGGCTATCAAATGCCCGTAGTCGTCATGACGGCCTATGGCGGGGTCGATGTCGCTGTCGAAGCCTTGAAATATGGGGCAACGGATTTTCTTCAAAAGCCATTTGCATTTGATCGGCTGGAAAAACTCATTCAGCAACTGGACGATGATCGTGGGGACCCACGTCTGGAGATAAGCAGGACCCAAGCCATCCCGGCATATGAGGAGCCCCGCGAAGGATTCCTCACCCGTGACCCTAAAGTGCTTCGAACCCTAAAAATGCTGGATATGGTGGCCGGGAGTTCTGCCACGATTTTGATTCAAGGGGAAAGTGGAACAGGAAAAGAAGTGCTAGCCAGGCATATTCATCGCAAAAGCACGAGAGCCCACCAACCCTTTGTGGCGATTAATTGTGCCGCATTACCTGATGGCCTGTTGGAAAGTGAATTATTTGGATATGAAAAGGGGGCGTTTACCGGTGCGTTAACGAGGCGGGCTGGAAAATTTGAACTGGCAAACCATGGCACCTTGTTATTGGATGAAATCGGGGAGATGAGTTTAGGGCTGCAAGCGAAATTGCTCAGGGTGCTGCAGGAACGAGAAGTGGACCGTCTCGGTTCACGGCAACCGATACCGGTGGACGTCCGGGTGATCGTGACCACAAACCGGAATTTAGCGCAGGAGGTACAAGCCGGGCGATTTAGGGAAGATGTGTATTACCGATTGAGCGTGATGCCGTTTACGCTTCCGCCGTTACGAGACCGCCCGGAGGATATTCAATTGTTGGCCGAATACTTTACCCATCGGTCGTTTCGGCGAAACCATCGCCCGTGGAATGGAATTTCTGAGGAGGCCATGATGTTTTTGAAAAGTCGACCATGGCGCGGCAATGTGCGGGAATTGGAAAATGTTATCGAGCGAGGGGTGCTCTTTGCGGAGAATGGCCCTTTGCAGGTGGAACATTTTCAGTTTGACGAGCCGACATTAGGCAGCGGAACCACGCAGGGCCCCAGTGGAACGATTTGGGAGATGGAACGCGACCTGATCTTACGAACATTAGGACAACATAATGGGAATCGAACCCATGCGGCCAGAACTTTAGGAATCAGTATTCGAACATTACGGAATAAATTGCGGGAATATCGAGAGCTCAATGGAGGTGTGTCTTTAGGCGTCTAAGGGGTAGTTGGTCGTATGCTGAGTGGTTGGGCATGTCGAGTAGAGACGATTGTGGGTTAACCGGTTGAGAAAGCCTAGGCAAAAATTACCAATGAATGGGAAAGAAGTTCAGGAAAAAGTCGGGATGGTAAGCCAATTCATGACGATAGGGAAAAAGTTTCCCCTTGTCGAAAAGGATGCTTGAGTTAGGAGTGAGGGAAATTTTGTAAATGAACAGGACCAACTAGAGGTATGGCATTGGTGTTGCTGCCTGAGTGAGGTACTCAAGCCCCGGTAGCGCTGAGTGCCT
>QJYE01000454.1 GCA_003235785.1 Nitrospirota bacterium | reverse complement strand
AGGGTAGAACAGTGATGAAGTTCAAACGTAGCAAATCATTCACTTCTGATAAAAACCCAGACCGTCATCACAAACAATATCTCGCATCCCAGATAATCAATCATTTGAAAGCTTAACAAACACGATGGCCATGCTCCTCAAATTAACGATCTGCCTCATACTCCTAACCGACCTGTGTATGGCAGGTGCACCCGACCTTTCCTATTCTCAAGAAAAAATCTCTCCTGGCAGCACCCCAGAGTTGGCAATACCATCAACCACCATTCAGATGGACCAAGCATTGGAATTTTCTGACGCTGAGGGCCACCCGGTCATCGTGACGCCCGGCACCTATCGACTCCTCCCGACGCCTTCCAACCAGTTGCAATTCATTTCGGCGGAAACAGAAGAGCCCACCCTGGTCCTTGCCATGAAATTCCATCTCGCCGAGCCTCTCTCGGCTCCGTCAACCCTTCTGATCCGGGATGAAAAAGCTGAGGGACAACTCCATTTATTGCTGTTTTTTCCTGACGGACAAGGATGGGATGCGGAAGGTCGGCTGGAAGAAATCCAATCCAGAGGTATCGGCGACATAACAAAGGTCCCTTTCACACCGACTCAGCAATACACCGCTGTCATCTTGCAACAAGGGCGAGTCACCACGGACGACGACTGGAATGAACAGGAAGCTGTTCCCCCTTCCAAGAATTCAGCCCCATATGTAAACACCATGCGGTCGTTCGGGCGGGTGACCCTGGAACGGGGTCGCCTCCAATTGGATGAAAAGGCGCGGCAATCGTTGTTCAGAAGGTGCCGGTACTGTGCCAAGAAACCATAGAAAGACATTCACCACATTCACACATAGAAGGAGACTGATATGGCTTGTCGAGAACTGAATATCCGCACGCACCTTTTCGCTTTGATGCTGGCCGGAATCCTCGGGCTGCTCCCCGTTTTGAGCCACGCGGAACCTCACACAGCACCGTCCGACCCGGCCTTTCAGAAGGCCGTGGAACAAGTGGTGGAGCAATACCTTCGCACCCATCCTGAAGTGATCGAACAATCACTATTAATCTTGCAGGCCCAACGTAAGGAAGAGGAACGGGAACGCACCCGCCAGGTGATCGTCACCAAACAAGCGGAGTTGCTGAACGATCCGAATTCACGATTACCGATGCGGATACTGCAAACGTGTAGCTGGAACCGTGACCCAACTCCAGCACGACGATCCCAACGTGCGGGTCGTCTACAAGGACTATCCCATCCTTGGAGAAGCCTCGGAGCTCGCCGCGCGTGCGGCCTTAGCCTCAAACGCCCAAGGCAAACATGTGGCCTTTCATGAAGCGCTCCTGGACTCGGAAGAGGAATTGACCCCGGAAACCATTCTAGCCTTGGCAACCGCAGTCGGATTAGATACGGAACAACTCCTAAAGGACATGGAGTCTCCTTCGATTCACACCACCATCAAACGCAATCAAGCACTGGCAAGAGAGTTGGGCGTCAACGGCACCCCCGGATTCATTGTGGGGACAGAATTGGTACCCGGCGCGCTGGATTTAAAAGATTTAAAAAACCTCATCAAGCAGGTTCGGCAGGAAAAGAGTTAAGGATTGAATCTTGGAGAAATTCCCACAATAGGGATGGACAAACCGGGTTGAGGCGATGGCAGCAGAATGCATCGGGCTTGTTGCAAAACCTCACTTCCTGGGGACGCATTCAGTATGACCCTTTTGAACAGAACCAACAACTGGCGAGAAGAAGTATATGTGTCCTACAAAATTTACCCTTTGAACCTCTACAAGCTGGCTCGGACCCATAGCCGAAAGATTTCTTCAATAAAGGAGGACGACATGACCGTTACAAAAATGACCTTACCCTACTCACCAACATCGTTCCGTATTTCGGCAGTAGTTCTGCTTATTGGACTACTGAACCTCTTTGCGGCCTCCAATGTGTTGGCCGTGCCTAAGGGTCCGGGGGGCCAATCCTGCAAGTCCTCCGGGACTACCACGGTGAACGGGAAGGAAGAGGGAACCGGCAAGGCAATGAAGTGCACGGCAGATTACTGCAAATATGACGAATGCACCGGTGGACTGCCTCCTGCTGGAAAATGTTATGAAAAAACGCATTATTCGAATGTGAGAGACTGCCAACCGGCGGCACGAACCCAACTACCCCAAAACCACATCGCCCCAGGACAAATGGCGCCATTGATGCAAGGCCAGCCAAAACAGCCACGTCGATATGCACCGAGGTTTCAAGGGGGGGCCATTATGCGGCGCGGAATCGAAGGCGAGCAGCCGACGAAACCCGCACCTGATACATCTACCGAGTCTGCCCCGGCCCAGCCCGAACCAGTTGACCAATCAAGTGAGACAAAACCTGAGTAGGTATTGAGGGAAAATGATGAGGGTGAAGAAGACATCCTTTAAAAGACCATATTGAGAGAAGATTCTAATCATCACCTCGGCCCTGATCAGTGTATTAATACATTTTCATAAAATTCTTCTAAGGAAAGAAGAAAGGAAAGAAGCCATGAAGAAACGACCGACCAATTATCTCACAGACATTCTTTTCATGATGGGCTTCGTCGTATGGGTGCTAGGAGGAGGAATCGCCTTCCCTCAAACACCAGGGGCAGACACACCAGACCCTCCTCAAACTATCCAGGAAGAATCCAGCACCTCACCTGATCAGGGAGAAGTCATTGAACGCGGGGTGATCCGGGATCATCGTGGACAGCCAAAAGTGTTTGCTCCTCCCAGAAAAACTGCCCCTAGTCCGGTCGCCCCTGCACCTATCGTGCGGGATCATCGCCAACAAACCGCTCCGACGACCTCCCCAACAACAGCGATCTCGGCTCAAGGCGCCCCACCGGCGATCGGCCCCCCCGCGCCCGTGGCACCCGTCAAGGAATTGCCTATCGACTTGATGATCACCAACTTAAAAGATGCCACTGGAAAAAATATTGGGGTCCGCGGCCAAGTGGACACCGCGATCGCGGCGGTGAATGCCAATGCCGCCCAGCAAACGAGCGTGCGGGCCAAGATACGCGTGGATTCCTTCACGATCTATGGGGCGGGCATGAGTGCCACAACCTATACTGATCGTCCGAATCAGCGCTTTGTGAACATCCCCTACATGGTGGGCTATAAGGTCTACGACGTGCAAAAGAAAGTTGCAGGCTCCTGGGTGGCAACCTCTGTGACACGGACACTGTCCCAGTCCATCAGCATCCAGATGTTTTGCGATCGTTGGGAAACCGGCAAGGGATCGCTCAAGCTTGTGACGAA
>QJYE01000314.1 GCA_003235785.1 Nitrospirota bacterium | reverse complement strand
GTTCTCTGTTAGATGATTCCAGGGAAAAGGGTATCTTTGGGGAGTGGTGTTTGAGCTTGTCCAACCTGGCAGTCAAGAGTTCTGCGGCAAGGTTGCATGGAAGAAACTGGAATTCTAGAGGTGTCTCAATTTTTTTGGGCGCATTGCGATCATGTTGAGAACTTGGGTGATGGCGACAATCTCCAGTAAGAAGGTGGGAGGCCTAGCGGTCACCCTTGCTTTAGTCTGTCACGTGTGGATAGGTTTCGCCTTGGGGGTGGAGGCCCCAACGGCCGTCGTCAAGCATACGATTGACGAGGTCATTCGCCTGGTGACCGACGAAACTTTAAAAGTTCCTGACCAGGCATCGCATCGTCGCCAATTGCTCGAAGAGACCATTGGGACACTCTTCGATTTTGAAGAAATGGCCAAACGTTCGCTCGCCGCCCATTGGAAAGGCCGGGGAGAAGACGACCATCATGAATTTGTCAATTTATTTCGAACGCTTCTTGCCAATACGTATGCTGGAAAAATTGAAAATTATTCCGGAGAAACGGTCAACTATCTCAAGGAACGGTTAAAAGACGGCTATGCAGAAGTGCAAACCAAGATCGTTTCCCCCAAGACAGAAATTTCTTTGGATTACCGGCTCATTGTAAAGGACGGCACCTGGCATGTGTATGACGTGGTGGTGAATGGTGTGAGTCTGGTGAAGAATTATCGCAGCCAATTTGAACGGATCATCCATCGCTCCTCTTATGAGGATCTCGTCATTACTTTACGAGACAAGTCCAATGAGATCACGGCTCCATGACCCGACGATCTGTGCCACCCGTCACAAGATGGATCCATAGGGGAATTGGAGTGCTGAAGAGTTGTTCCTCTTTCTGGGAGGAGTGGAAAACATATGAGGTATGGGATGACATACGATAGATCTTTCTTTTTCATGATGTTTGGTGTGTACTGCATGTTCATGGCTGGTTGCACGACTGTTCAAGTGGTACCAGAGGATCTGAAAGAGCAAGTCAATCGAGAGCTTTCCTTTTCACAAGTACTCGAAAACCCATTGAAGTATAAAGGGGAAATTCTTGTCATTGGCGGCCAGGTTCTTTCTGCGAAACGCCTGAAACATGGCACTCAGATTGAGGTGCTTCAACTTCCGTTGAACCGTGATCTGGAACCGGACGAGTCTCTCCCCAAATCCCATGGAAGGTTTTTGGCTCTTCAGGAAGAGTTCTTAGATCCTGCTACGCTGCCTTTCGGAACACGAGTGACGGTAGTTGGAGAAGTTTCCGGGATGGTGACTTTACCTTTGGATCAAACAACCTATGACTTCCCCACTCTGTTGATTAAACGGTTAACGGTTTGGCCCGCTCCCTCAACGTATCGAGTTATTCAACCTTATCCATATCCCTATGCTTATTGGGGGCCCTATTGGGGACCTTATTGGTGGTGGTAATGGTTATGCTGGAAGAGGGTTTATAAAAACCGTTTTCTTGGTGAGCGACCTATGAAGACACATATTGGGGTTGATCAGAGCGTCGGTCCTCCGGTTGAGTCCCAATCCCTTGAGATCGTCGAACGGAAAGGGAAAGGCCACCCGGATACGATCTGTGATGCCATTGCTGAATCGATTTCAATTCACTTGTCCAGGGCCTACCAGCACACCTTTGGTCGGATCTTGCATCATAATGTAGACAAGTGCATGTTGGTGGCAGGCCAGGTGAAGTTGCAACTGGGGAAGGGGCGCGTCATCCAGCCCATGCGGTTGATTATTGGCGGTCGGGCTTCCTTCGGCGTAGGCCGAACAATCATTCCCGTCTCCGAAGTGGCGATTGAGGCAGCGCAAAACTGGATCAAGAACAATTTACCGCAGGTCAATCCTGGGAAGCACATGAACTATCAAATGGAATTGCAGCCCACGTCAGTCGAGCTTGGAGCGATTTTTGAACGAGGTCCTGGGTTGTTGCCTGCAAACGATACCTCTGCAGGGGTGGGGTATGCTCCGTTGACCCCAACCGAACAACTTGTACTTGGTGTCGAAAAATATTTGAATAGTTCCGGGTTCAAACAGGAGCATCCTGAAACAGGGCAGGATGTCAAAGTGATGGGAGTCCGCATGGAGCGTGACCTTTCGTTAACGGTGGCTAT
>QJYE01000537.1 GCA_003235785.1 Nitrospirota bacterium | reverse complement strand
ATCATGAAAAAAAATAGGTAGATAACTCGCCAGTCCCACGAACCCGCCAAAGGTTACCGCGTAGAGCCCACATAACCAATAGATCGATTGATGTTGTAACCCTTGAGAAAGGAGCGACAGAAAATGAGAGGCATTTTCTTTTTTCTCAGATGGCCTTGTTAAAGTAGAGGGCTGGACCACCCACAAAAACAGGCATGCCGTTCCGAGCACGGGCACTAACATCAACGCAAATACCTGGTGCCAACCAAACGCCGCGGCCAAACGAGGAGCAAAAAGTGACGCCAGGAGCACCCCGCTATTTCCTACAGCAGCGATCCCCATGGCGAGACCTTGATGGGCGGGCGGATAAGCTTGGCTGGCGATGGGGAGGGCAATGGCAAAACTGGCCCCGGCAATTCCTAGAATGAGTCCAACAACTAAAATTTCTCCAAAACTCGTCCCCCATTGCCACCCAAGAAGAAGGGCTAACGATTCAAGACCCAAAATACCAAGTCCGACTGTCTTGGCTCCGACCCAGTCTCCTAAGGGGCCAATGACAATTCGTAGCAAGGCTCCCCCAAGTAAGGGAACTCCAACTAATGCCCCCTTTTGGAACGCAGAAAGGGAAAATTCTTCCGCAATGGCAATACTCAGGGCTCCAATGAGGAGCCACACCATAAAGCTCACTTCAAAATGCAGCCACGCTCCAAGTAGGCTAGGCCAATGGCCTGACCGAAGAGCCTGTAAGCTTTCTTTCAACATACCGTACCTAAAACCTCATCTGTTACTACCAGTAGTGTCAACAACGCGTTCGGGATGCGACGCGCATGTCCGGCATCATGATTCACCACGATCCCTGAAGCCAAGGGGCAAGGATCGAGCATGGCTTGCCACAACAAGGGAGATCAAGTCCATTGCGAGAGCTTTTGAACCTTAAATTTGGTCAGAGCCACAAAATTCATTACAATGTCCAAAAACCTTAAATACGTAACAGAGACTACAAGCCACAACCCATGAAGAGAAAGCCCCCAAAGAACAATGATCCTGAAGTGATCGATGTGCAGGCGAAAGTTTCAGATTCCACGGATACCGTCGAAGAATTCGACCCCGAATCAGATGAGTTAGTGCCGATTGAGCTCCCGGAAGATGATCGTGCATTCGACCAGCCAGAGCAGAAGAACGACAAGACGCCAGATGCCGCAACGTGGGATGACGTATCCACCGCGTTGGCTCCTACCACCACACTGAGTCGCTATTTAGCAGAAGTCAGGCGATACCCCTTTCTTTCCAAAGAAGAAGAACTTCAACTCTTTCATGAATATCAACACCTCGGCACCCGCGAGGCCGCCGTCAAACTCATTCTAGCCAACTTGCGAGTCTGTGTGAAAATTGCCTCGGAATATGGGCTGGCAGGTCTGGATCAAATGGATTTGATTCAAGAAGGCAATGTGGGTTTACTGCAGGCCATGAAAAAATTCGATCCCACGAAAAATGTCCGTTTCTATGCCTATGCTGCTTGGTGGGTCCGGGCTTTTGTCTTGCGGTATCTTCTGAATAACTTCCGTTTGGTCAAGATTGGCACCACGCAAGAACAGCGGCGCTTGTTCTATAACCTGCGTCGGGAAAAAGCCAAGCTTGAACGACAAGGTTATATCCCCGATCCTAAGCTCTTAGCCGATCGGCTCAATGTCCGAGAGCGGGATGTGGTGGAAATGGACCAACGCCTTGGCAGCTGGGAATTGTCATTAGATCAGCCGATGACAGAAGATGGAGAAGGCACATTTCATGATTTACTCCCAGCCATTCAAACCCCGGTTGATGACCAACTCGCCAACACCCAACTCCGAATCCTTTTCCGCAAAAAGCTCGCAGAATTTGCACGAACCCTGACCGAACGCGAAGAGGATATTTTGCGAAATCGCATGCTATCTGAGACTCCTGTCACCCTGGAGGACTTAGGAAGAAAATATTCTATTACGAAAGAGCGAAGTCGCCAGATAGAAGCCAAGATTATTAAGCGATTACGCGAATTTATGAAAAAGGACATTCGTGATTTTGAAATGCTCAAGCAATAAACACCTAGTATTTAATATCTACTTTTTATTTTTCTTCCCTCAAAGCCAGGATCTGTTAATACAAAAATTTCATCGATTTCACTTTCC
>QJYE01000210.1 GCA_003235785.1 Nitrospirota bacterium | reverse complement strand
AGAGGTAGTCTGGTCAAATGGCCACAAGTCTGAGGGCAAATCCACCCGCCATGAAATGGGTGTCCGCTTTACTAAACTTTCCAGTAATGACCGCAGCTTCCTCAGCGGTGTCATTTCAAAGCACACCTAAAGCCAAGTAGACACCTTTTCATTTCTAATCTCTCATTTCCCATTTGTCATCTTATCAAGAGGGACAAGAAAATTTCAGTGAAGGGCTTTCACTAAAGTAGTCAAGCACAAGTGGGAAGTTATCAATGAAAAATGTGAAATGAATACTGCGAAATGCGAAATGACAGGGGCTATGCTAGTTAACAAAAAAGGTCAAAATCCGGCATCCCATAAAGCGCCCTGATGTGATCGATGACCGTATCGGGAAGGTAGCGTCCCCAGATTTTTATGGGCAACCGTTCGATATTAGTATGTGGGCAGACCCCAACAGCAAGAAGGTATTCTATGAGGAACTCCACATTCATGGGGATATAACCCCTGTAGAGCTTGTTGTCTCTTTGGGCTACGATTCTTTCTTCGTGGAGGCTGTTTCCTAACTCGGACTCCACCATGTCGGGGAAGGTGGAAAGAATCAATTCTAGTTTGAGGGTTGGTTTCGAGCCCTCCAATAAAGGCTCCAATCCCTTTTTCAGCTCTATTTCAGAAAGGCCTCGATTAAGATATTTCCTCCAAGCACGTAGATCCATGTAACGGCGGCAAACATAATCTGGATCCCACACCACTTCAATAACTAAACTGGTGGCCTGGTAACTTCCCGAAAAGCTTTCTCTTTCATTCACTCTTATGTTCAGCTGTTCAGAAAGTTCTTTCTCCAAAAGAGAGAGCTTTTCTGTACTTGCAACAATTTTTATACCCCCAACGTCATCGATTTTCAGAGCCGACTTATCCAGTTGTATTTTATTGTCCTTGAACATCTTGGCAATATCTTTCTCTGCCCTGACAAACTCGGAGTCCATGAGATTTTGGGGGGTGATAAGTTCTTCCAAGGGGACGTTATGGTCTTTTGCCCTTTCCCAGGCCATTTCTTTGGCCCGATTCTGGACCAGCCGAAAAATCCAATTGGCCACATAACGGTTGGCTTTCTCTGCGATCCGTCTTGGACGTTTTACTCTATATAGACCCAAGAGGCGATTCTCGTCATCGATACAGATAGAGCCATTGATGGGTGCTTCTCGGTAGAAAAACTCAGGATTAGTGTTGTAGAGACGCACCAGGTCATGGATACGAGCGCTTCCGTCTAGAGGACTGCTGCAGATGGCATCGCGGAGCTGGCCTTTGAATTGAATGCGTTTTTGCTTGAAAACCTTCCCATGAACCCTCTCCAATAAAACCCTCAACATAGCCTCAAGAGTTTGACCCAGGACGAAGCCGTCACAGATGAGGATTTGTGTAACGCGCAAGCCATCGTCGGGCTCCAGCCGACCCAAGAGCCAGCGCTCGGCAATGTCGAATAAATCGTCCCTGTGTATGAATGAAGAGAGGTACATATTTTTTTGTCCAAGAAACTGCGCTTAGCCTTGCCGTTTAGAGCTTATCAAAATATCGGGAAAGGTCACAATTTATTTCATGGCCAAAATCAAATAGACGATTTACTATCTTTAACGCGTATATTCCATGAGTCACCTGCTGCGACCACGGATATGGCCGTCCTTCCTGGCGTCCTCGGGTGCCGGCCCCTGCGACGTACCGTTCAGGTACGCCTCGGCTTCGATCTTGGATTTCGGATCTCGGATTTCGGATTTTTTACTGCAATTGATGATATCGAACTTAACAGTTCAGATTTCGCCATTTGTTCTCTGGTTCTCAAGAGCTTTTCAGTAAATTTTCAATCCGCATTCCGCAATCGTCGACCCGGTGGCCCGCCCGCCTCGCCTGAGCGAGCAGGCTCGCGATGGCGGGCAGGCCCGCCCATCTTCGTGGTCTCCCGACAGCGATTCATGAAATATACGGGCTAGGGTTGGAACGAGTAGACTATGTCCAAGTCGGCCCTAGTATTTGGTCTGGAGCCGATTGAAACAGTCACGCAGCCTTATAACCAAAAATCCGGTTTATTATGCCAAAAGACAAATAAAAGACTACAAGAATTGGAAGTACCACGGGAAATAGTACGAAAAGATATGCTCGCACCGTCTC
>QJYE01000224.1 GCA_003235785.1 Nitrospirota bacterium | reverse complement strand
CAGGAGGAGATTATTTAACAGATAGAGAATTTAGCCGGCATGATACGCAAAAATGAACGTCTACTGACCAGGTTAGCCAACTACCGGTAGCCCACTGGCTTTGGCAACGAGGGCCAAGGCAGTAGCATGCGCGGCCATTACTACATTCTCCCGAGCTTGTTCTTTCCATATTAATACCGTAGCAAGATGGATCGCACCGAGAATTCCCAATGTGGTCGGTAGAGGTTGAGCCGCCCTGGAGAAAACTGGATGTGTAAGCTCAATAACCTCTACTAGGCCTTGAATCAGGTGAAAAATAGCTTCCCGTCGGATCGCAAGCGCTTCCTCGGCCAAACCTTCCATCAGCCTTAGACGATCCAACGTTCGGAGACATTCCACTTCATTGAGGGCTGAATTGATGCCCCGTTCGATCTTCTTTCATTCTTTAAGAGCATTCGATTGGCCAAAAAGCACACGTAACAACACCGAAAAAATTAATATAGGCAATAACCGGTCGACCTGTCGTTCCTTGAGGAGGAGGGCAACAATATCTTGGTTAGGCGAAGGGGAGGAGGGAGAGAAATACGAGACAATTTTGGATGATCGGGATGAGGAAATCTCACCTCCAACATCCCACTTGTCCTTCATAGGGAATCCCCAGTGCGATGGGAGTATTTTGATCCATCACGGTCAGGACATGACCCCACTGCACCTATCGCAGATGCTCGCTCAGCCGACTTTTGAAGTCAGCAATACGAATATTTCCCATGACCAGATTCTAGTCATATATAGTCATATTGACAAGCTTCTCCCTTGCGTCCTCCTCACCAGACTGCGGGAAGAACAGACAACAGGAAATACCTTAGACGGTTATTCTTGGCCGGCCACGAGGCCGGAGGGTGCTTTCGAGGTTTAATTGGCGGGAAATCCGTTGGACCCAGGCTTCTTTGCCAAAGGGACGGCCGCGCTGGACACATTGGCGGATTGTTTCTAACTCTTCCTCTGTTTGTGGTTCATTTATCCATTTCACCCATTGCCGAGGGCGCCGCACTGGCCCGTCAGTTAACCATTGGCTTTGTTTTGGTCCATGGGTTCGGTACCACAAACTAGACCATTGCCAATCTTCGGCGCGCTTCACCAGCTTGGCCCGCAAGGCATTTCCCTCCACATAGCGGCACACGGTCAGAAAATGATCGTCGCTTTGGATAGGAAACGATTTAAAGCGACCCTGGTATAAATGACCACTTCCCACTGACTGGTGCTGCGCATGCCATCGTTGGGTGTGGGTCAAGGTCAGCCATGCCATAAAACGAGATAAATCTCCATCGTGTCGAGGGTACAGAACCAGATGCCAATGATTCGGCATTGCCGAATAGGCTAAAATACGTACCGGAATTTGAATCTGTGCCTGCATGAGCACATGTTCCCAGGCTTGATAATCATGGGGACCATCAAACATGCCCTGTCGGCCATTGGCACGATTGAGAACATGGTAGATAATCCCACCGGCGGCTGCGCGTAAGGGACGTCCCATGATAAAATGTTAGCTTGATCCAGATAACGGGTCAAGAGAAAGGTACCTGACACCATTTTGAATAAAATTTATTTACGGACCGATTTAGTCAAACAAATCTCTGTGCATCAAGCAGCCGGGGAATGTGTTATCTTTACCAACGGCTGTTTTGATTTGCTTCATATCGGGCATACGCGGTATTTACAAGAAGCCAAACGGCTCGGGGATCGTCTAGTGGTCGGCATCAATAGCGATGATTCGGTTCGGCAATTGGCGAAGGGCACGAACCGCCCGATTGTTCCGGCTGAGCAACGGGCTGAAGTATTGGCCGCCTTGGCATGCGTGAACTATGTGACCATCTTTGATGAACCTGATCCCTTAGCGCTCATTCAAGCCCTCAAGCCCAACATCCTGGTCAAGGGAGGTGATTGGGCCATGGACCGGATAGTGGGAAAAGAGTTTGTGGAAGCCCAAGGCGGATCGGTGCGAAGCATTCCTCTGATACCGGATATTTCTACTACAAAGATTGTTGAAAAGATTCTCGCCCAGCATTCCTTGAAATCACCTCTCTAGAAGGTCCATCCCGAACCGTTTCGTTGTACAATACCCTTATGAAGCTCCCCTCGGTCGTTCAGACTTTCAACAAGCAGTTGCGCAACGTGGTGCCGGTTATCCCTGAAAAGGAACCGCCCCCATGTGTATTGAGCACGCAACCGGCATGTTTGGCTCTTGCCATGACCCTGCTCGCCCAAACTGAGCCACAGGGTTCACATTCCGAAGGTCACACTCTCCTCATTGTGACTCCGACCGAAGAAGAAGCCGAGCAATTGCATGAGGACTTAAAATTTTGCGCCGACTTCCTCGGACTGGGACATGCCAACCTGGCACTATTTCCCCCTTGGGCCACTATTCCCTATAACCCGGCATTGCCCGCCCATTCGGTCATCTGTCAGCGCGTGCGAGCCTTGCATGTGTTATGTCAGGGCGAGAGCACCATCCTGATAAGTTCATTGCCAGCCGTATTGCATAAATTGCTGCCCCCTTCGATCTTTGCCGAAGCCTGCTTCGCGCTCACAGTCGGGGAGACGGTGGAGCGAGACGTGCTGCTTCGAGCGCTTGTTCGATTAGGGTATACACGAGGCTCATTGGCTGAAATCCCTGGGGAGTTCAGCGTACGCGGGGGCATTGTGGATGTATTTTCCACCGCCCACGATAACCCGGTACGGATTGAATTCCTGGGTGATACGGTGGAATCCATTCGCACATTTGATCCATCCACCCAAGAATCGTTGGTGCGGCTCAAGGAAACCTGGATTCTTCCCACTCGGGAATTCATTCCCCCCGTCACCCAACAAGAAGAGTCTGAGCCCTCTCCGGTCACTCCAAGCATGGAATGGGACCTGCCCCATTATTATTCCCAACTTGTCACACTCTGTGATTATGTGCGGAATCCGTTGTCGGTTTGGCTGGCTCGTCCAGTTGATTTGAATGCCGCAGCCGCCGACTTTTGGAACACCCTCCTCGAAACTTGGGCAAACCTGGATGCTGATCATGGGCATGCCGAACCTGATCAGTTGTATGAAACCTGGGAGACACTTAAACTTTTTACGAGCATGTGCCCCACAATATTATGGGATACCCTGGCCCCCAATCCATCAACAGTACCTCATGTGCCAATACAGTTAGATGCCCAATCACCTGCCAGCGTGGGATTGGGAGTGCGAGGACTACCATTTAAAGAAACCCTCACCAAGCTTGATCAATTACGTGCCGAAACCGGCATATTTTTAGTCGCACGCAGCACCGGACAGGTCGAACGGTTGATTGCTCTCTTACATGACCATGGGTTCCCCGCTAATACATGGCAAAAACCTTTTCCCGAACAGCTCGTTGAGTGGCGTCAGCCTTTTTATTGCCTGGAAGGGGAATTGTCAGCAGGATTTATTTCCCACCAGGGCCAACTGGCGTTCGTCACCGAAGAAGAACTCTTTGGCAAAGGGATCCGTCATCGCCCGCAGACCAAATCCCCCACTGCCAAATTTTTCTCGACCTTAGATGATCTGAAGGAAGGGGACCTGGTGGTTCATCTTCAACATGGCATCGGGCGATACTTGGGCCTGCGACGCCTGGAAGTGCAAGAATTCACCAGTGACTACTTGTTGCTGCAATTTGGAGGCACCGACACGCTCTATGTCCCGTTGGACCGGCTGAATCACATTCATCGGTATCGCGGTGCCGAACAACGCTCTCCACGATTGGACCGGCTTGGCGGAACTGCCTGGGGGAAAACCAAAGCCAAGGTCAAAAAAGGCATTGAGGATATGACGGAAGAATTGGTCGAACTCTACGCCAACCGGGAGGTGGCGAGGCGGACCGCCTACCAGGAAGACACCCTTTTGGTGCACGAATTTGAGGCCGGTTTTGAATACGAAGAAACCCCCGATCAACAACGGGCGATCGAAGAGATCGGCCGCGACATGGAATCGCCAAAGCCCATGGATCGGCTCGTCTGTGGCGACGTGGGCTATGGCAAAACGGAAGTGGCGATGCGGGCCGCTTTCAAAGCAATCCAGGCCAATCGTCAAGTCGCCGTCTTAGTGCCGACCACGCTCTTGGCCCAGCAACATTATGAAAACTTTTCCATTCGATTTGCGCCTTTTCCCGTGAAAATTGGCATATTATCTCGATTCCAATCGGCGACGGAAATCAAAACCACACTGAAAGATCTAGCGGCCGGACTGATCGACATTGTGATAGGCACACATCGCGTGGTGCAAAAAGATGTGGACTTCAAACGGTTGGGGCTGGTCATCATCGACGAAGAACAATGGTTCGGAGTACGTCATAAGGAACGCCTGAAGCAGCTTCGGACGCAAGTCGATGTGTTGACCCTTTCAGCCACACCAATTCCCCGCACCCTACAAATGGCCTTTTCCGGTGTACGGGATTTATCAGTGATTGAAACGGCCCCGCCAGGACGTTTGGCCGTAGAAACCCAAGTGATTCGCTTTGATCCCATGGTGGTGCGGGAAGCCATCCGTCATGAGCTGGCCCGTGGAGGCCAGGTCTTTTATGTCCACAATCGTGTGGAAACCATGGAGCAGACCGGCGCCTGGCTGCAAGAGCTTCTACCCGAAGCGCGGGTGCTTATGGCCCATGGGCAAATGAACGAAAAATTGCTGGAACGCGTGATGCTCCAATTCTTCCATCAAGAAGCCGATGTGCTCTTGGCGTCGGCCATCATTCAATCGGGGCTAGACATTCCCAATGCAAACACGATTTTGGTGGATCGCGCTGATTTATTTGGGCTCTCACAGCTCTATCAATTACGAGGACGGGTGGGGCGCGGCGGACAACAGGCCTTTGCCTATCTCTTTATCCCCAACGAAGAAACGCTCAGCACCGATGCGCAAAAACGCATGATTGCGATTCAGGAGTTCGCCGAACTCGGGTCGGGCTTTCGTATTGCCGCCGCTGACCTGGAAATTCGCGGAGCGGGGAATTTGCTTGGGAAACAACAATCCGGCAATATTGCCGCCGTCGGCTTAGATCTCTATCTCCAGATGGTGGAACAAGCCGTCCAGCAACTCAAAGGGCAGGAAGTGCAGGAAGACTGGGAACCCACCCTGCAGTTGGATGTTTCCGCCTTCATTCCAGATGATTTTGTGGAAGATGCTTCGCAACGTTTAGGACTCTATAAACGACTGACCGGCAGTGAACGTCTCGGGGATTTGGCGCTGCTCTATGGGGAAACATTAGATCGGTTTGGCACCCTGCCCGATGCCATGGAACGCCTCTTTGAAGTGATGCAAATACGGGTCTTGGCCAAAACCCTTAAATTGGAATATGTAGAAATACGACATGGCCTGGTCAATATTCGATTTCATGAGCAGGCCAAACTACCCGAGCAAGGACTTCGCAAATTAATTGATGTTTGGCGTGAACGTCTGGAATTTCTCTCTCCTCGAGCTCTTCGTCTAACCTTGGCTCAACAAGACTGGAGCGAGATGTATCCCCAGGTCAACACGTTACTGCAGGGCTTGGTCCAATCCATGGCCCAACAAGAGGAACCCTAATGCCGTCGGCGATTCGTTTCCTGGCCACCCCTGCTTCCGTTATGACCACACGAGTCACCATTTTTCTTCTCGTCTGGCTGCTGTGTGCTTCCCTATTCAGTTTTGGATTAACCGACCGGATCGTGGCAGTCGTGAACAAAGAGGTCATTACCTGGTCAGACCTTCAACGTGAAATCCAGGACGAATATAGTCGGCTCAAAGCCAAATATCGTGGGGAAGAATTAGAACGCCGCTATACCCAAAAACAACGCGACGTGCTCAATACCTTAATTGATGAACGCCTGCAACTTCAGGAAGCCAAAGCCAAAGGGATCTCGGTCACCCAAGACGAAATTGATGCCGCTCTCCGACGGACCCCCTTGCCGCCGACGCAAACCGAAAAAGAATTTGGCCAGGAACTATTACTGAAGAAACTCTTCGACTTCGAGGTGCGTCGAAACATCGTCGTCGAAGAAGAAGAGATCCACCGGTTTTATGAGGCAAATCTCCATGAGTTCCGCAACCCGCCACAATATCGTCTCAAGCAAATTTTTTGGGAGACCTCGAACGAATACGAACGCACGCGTGCAACAAAAAAAGCCCAGGCCATCCATGCTGATTGGAAGCCGGAAACCGTTCTAGAAGACCTCGCTGCCCAACATACACAGTTTGTGAGTGAATTAGGATGGGTGGAAGGAAAAGATTTGCTCTCGCCTCTGGACCAAGCGATTAAAGACCTCCCCCCTGGAACCTTGTCATCTCCCATTCAGACAAGTTTGGGAGTACACCTCCTTTATGTCGAAGACTTAAAAGAATCCCAACCCATTCCTTTTGAACAAGTAGAGCCCAGCATCCGAACCCACCTTTTCAAGCAACGAAACGAAGAAGTCTACCGTGAATGGCTAAAGGAACTTAAGAAAAAAGCCTTCATCGACGTGAAGCTTTAAATATCCAACAGCTCTCGAAGTTGCCCTAAGACTTGATGCTTGCCTTCGCCGGTGTAGGCGGAGAGAAAAATGGGCACTTCGTCAATTCCTAACCCTTCCTGCAGTTGACGAATGGCTTCCTGGCGTTTCCCGCGTGGGACTTTATCCGCCTTTGTGGCCACCAGAATGATGGGAATGTTCAATCGATTCACCCAGGCCATCATCTCCTGATCAGAATCTTGGACTCTTCGGGAATCCACCAGCATAATCACCCCACGTAGATTTTCTCTGGTTTTGAAAAACGTTTCGATTAACGGAGCCCATAGTACCCGAACCCGATCAGGCACCTTGGCGAACCCATAGCCCGGGAGATCAACCAACATGAACTTCGGGCCACTCGTGGTAATCTGAAAAAAATTGACGGTCTGTGTTTTTCCAGGCGTCTTACCAACCTTCGCGAGACCTTTGTGATTGACCAAACAATTGATCGTGGACGATTTCCCCACATTCGAGCGGCCAACAATGGCCACCTCGGGAAGAGTCGGCTTGAGAAACTGTTCCACCGTCCCACAACTCGCTTTAAATT
>QJYE01000098.1 GCA_003235785.1 Nitrospirota bacterium | reverse complement strand
ACCCTCCCTCTTCAACGGGATCGTATCTTTCGACCAAGGCGGCGGGCTCTGTCCCAGCTAGGGCTATTGTTCTTCCCTTGGAGGACCTCAGAGGCGAGGGCGTCAAAGAAGAATATTGGAAAGCGACGATTCCGCTTGTTCCCTATGGTGATACGATGTATGAACGCCCGGAAACTGTGAAAAGCCCTGAGGAGGTTGATGTCCTCCGATTTGATCCACCACAAGACTTCGCCAAGTCTATTGCCGATGAGTTGAGTCAGGCTGGTGTGTATACTTCAGTTACTTTTGCGAAAGACGAACAGCAATATCCGGCAGAGGTGGCCTTTCGTGGCCGCATACGCTCCACTGAGTGGAAGCGACGTTTGTACACCTATTTGTTAGGTCCGGTAGGCGTCGTATTTTGGCTTGTGGGTTTACCCATGAGCGAAACCACCACGGAATTGGAGCTTGATCTACAATTAACACCCGTGAATGATCCAACGAAGGTGTTATGGAATATGACTATGGATTTTGAAGGCAAACAATTTGATAGTCCTTATTACGGCATTGAGAATGCCGTAGAGAGTTATCCTCTCGCATTGCAAGAGGCCCTAAAGCCTGCCATTGCGGATTTAGTGGGTCTGGCCAATCAGGATCCCAATCGGTTGTTGCCACGCTAAGCTGTTGGAATTATTGAAGACCGGAAAAAAGACATGGTTGTGGGTTGATCTTTTGCCCCCCAGAAGATTATTTTTAACCTTTAGCAAATGAAAAAACAGCCGATAATGATAAAGAATGAGGGGTATCCGATAGATATCTTCTCCTTAGAATTCAGGGGCAGAGAGTCCATTGTCGCGGTTCTCTGAAGTTTCGATACGCCCCCGCTCGTTATGGACGAAATTGTTGTGTTAATAACCGCTGGAACAGAATCAGAATCTGTCAATATTGCTAGAGCGTTAGTTGAGCAAGAATTAGTGGCCTGCGTGAATGTTCTTCCAGGGGTTCGATCAATTTTTCGATGGGAAGGCAAGGTCACCGAAGAACATGAATATTTGCTGGTGGCCAAAACGGTGAGCCAGGCCTTTGATCGGGTGGCAGCAGCGGTGAAATCTGTGCATAGTTATAGTATTCCTGAAGTGATTGCCGTTCCCATTCAACATGGGCTGCCGGAATATCTGAGCTGGATTCGCGAGGCCACCACGCAGACCGGAAAAACTTCGTAGATTAAACTTGTACCAGAACGGAAGTGGTGACTCTTAATAAATTCCTTCAACCTCATCGGTGAACCAATGAAAGAATCAGAAGAAACTCTGACTGTTATTGTTTTTCGTGGTGCTCGCGCTAACCCATGGCGTTTGAAGATTCGCAAAACCTTTGTGAAGCATGGATTGATTTGGGGTTTAGTCTTATTGTTGGTCCAGGCGGGTATTGTGACGCATTATGCCTATCAATGGAGCCAGCTCAGTGAATTGGAGGATATCAAGCAGGAGCTTACATCCTCCAGGGCCAAAACTAGTACGTTCTCAACAGAAGTTGATGGCATGAAAAAGCGGATGCTGGCATTAGAAGCGCACAATCGAAAATTGCAAACCATGTTTGGGTTGGAGCCTGATGATTTGCAGGGATTACCTTCTGAGCTGGCCGGGCAAGGCGGTGAAGAATTGCCTTACGAGGCGCTGCAAGACGAAAATGGATCTCAGGTTGAAACTGTCATTGAGGGCGTTTCTTCTGCAGGAAGCCCAACTGTGTCTAAGGGATTTTTGACGACCAATAGACAAATAACTGAAATAAAAGTTGGACTTGATTGGTTGAGCCAGGAAGCAGAATTAGAGAGTCGAATTCTGGATGAGCTTTCTGCTGTGGCAGAAAAGAAAGCGGTTCAATGGGCTTCCACTCCATCAATTTGGCCAACGAAGGGGTCGATTACGTCACGATTTGGGCCAAGGGTCTCCCCCTTTACAGGGAAAAAGGCCTTACATGCGGGTATTGATATTGGTGCGAGAACGGGCACAGAGGTTCGAGCGCCGGCGTCTGGGAAAGTGGTTGTGGCGGCTTATGATGGTCGAATGGGGAAATTTATTCGCATTGATCATGGGTATGGAATGGAGACTACATTTGGGCATTTGTCAAAAATCCATGTGAAATATGGTGATCGTGTGCATCG
>QJYE01000070.1 GCA_003235785.1 Nitrospirota bacterium | reverse complement strand
AAAGCAAAGACGAAAACAAAGCGACTAGTACAGAAATAAGCAAAAAGGCTCGAACCTTAACTTTTCTTTTCTCCCACTCAGTCAGGGTCAAGTAGGCCAGGGGAACCATTGAAAAAAACGCATATGTTTGCGTTGACTGCATGGCAAGACTCAATAGTAGAATGACGATCAAGGCTTCAAAAGGTTTGTAAATCCGTCCATTTCCAAATACAAAGAAATATAAATAGAAGGCCGACAAGCTTAACCACATTGATGGCTGGCTATTTGAAATTAATTGAACAGAATATGCCATCATCGCTTGAATCGATGGTTGAGAAAAAAACAACAATGTAATGAAAAACGCAAAATACCTAGTTGCAGACCGCACCTCAACAAATTTCAGAAGAATGACGGCAATAGCCGCGAGTGATGCAAAATTGACAAACCGTACAAACTGAACACGAAAAGGGTTATATTCTACAAAGCCGTATACCAACTGCTCGTATACACCGAAAAAACCTCTCCCAAAAGCAAAGAAATGGTGGGTTACCCTCCCCACCAAATCCCTGGGCCTACCGATGTTCGCCCACTCATCATTCATCAAGTAGTCAACCAAAAATGTTGGGGAATACATAAGATACAATATTACTACTAATGCAATAGTCGTCATTTTTTACTGGGCCTATTTTGCTCAATCTTCTTCAAATTTGTTGGCCAATCTTCCGGCCGACGACACCCAATCCGCGCGCACACGCTCGGAGACATACTCCAATTCTCGCTCCCTTAAGGAGGGCTCGTTGACCGGGATTTTCATTCAGAATCGTTCCTTTTCGTCAACCCCAGTGTAGGGCCCCTGTTTTATCTCCAGGAAGACGGTATCCTCCAGCATGCGAAAGCCATGGCCGCCGGCCACCATAACAAGGACGTCTCCTACCCGGAGCTCGCGGGCAGCCACCAGCTCCCGCTCATCGTTGTAAATATCAATCTCACATCGTCCTTTTTTCACAACGAGCACCTCCGACGTCCCCACCGTCTGCCGTTCGAGCGACCGGTGCACGTGGCGTGCGATCTCGCCACCCGCAGGATACACCACGAAGCCCACCTGGAGGTTAAGCTCCGAAGGCGTCAGGAAAGTAGTTTGCTCCGGGTTCATTTCCGCCCGGATGATATACGCCAACACCGCACCGTTCCAGGTAATATGTTCAAGCTGCATGCGATCCTCGTAATTATCGCTTCACTGTTTACGACTGTTTTCAGAGACTCTATTTTTGGCTTCTTCAAGAATGTCAATCAATCGTCGCTGGAATTCTGCTGGCGAGTAGTCCGCAAAACGACTCCGGCCTCGTCCGGCAAGCAACATCCGTAAGCTCTCGTCAGTCCAGAGTTTGTAAATACCTTCGGCGATAGATTCTACCGACCGAGGATCGACTAACACAGCGGCATCGCCCGCGTGTTCTCGGATGCCGCGGATGTCGGAAGTCAACACAGGACACCCAAGCGCCCAGGCCTCCACGACGGGAATATTCGTGGGTCCGAAAAATGTAGGCATCACCAAAGCCGTTGCTCCAGTGTAAAGCACCGACATATCCTCGTCCGATACATAGCCAAGGTAGTGAATCTGATCCTTCATGCCTAATTGGTGCGAGAGCGCCATGACTTCGCGGAATGTTTGATCTCGAAGCCTGCCGGCGTGGCTACCACAGAACACTATTGGGATCTTCGAGCCATGCAAATTGCTCAGCAACGCCAACGACTTTACTATGCGGGAGTGGTTCTTGTGTGGCCAGAATTGCGCTGGATAAAATAAATAGCGTTCTGGAAGACGATGAGTTTTTTGTACTCTCTTCCTTTCGCTATTCGAAACATCCGCAGCGAGATAAGACGCAGGGATGAACGGCAAGACTTTAACGCGGTCCGGTGTAACCCCATAGGAACCATAGAAATTGAGAATGTCCTCCTTGCCCACCTCGGAATCGGCCAATAGAAGTGTGGCATACCGAGCCCCGTTGCGAAAAAGGTACTCCCATTGTTCCCAATGAGCAGATGTAAAACCTTCCGTTGAAAACTCCGGAAAGTCTGGCTGCAGCCGATGCTGAAGGTCATGAATCGCCATTACATAGGGTAAACCCGTTTCAAAGGCTAAAGTGTAGGTTGCCGGGTACACCATG
>QJYE01000525.1 GCA_003235785.1 Nitrospirota bacterium | reverse complement strand
TTGGACCGCCATTGCCAGATCGCAACGGTCATTCACCACAAAGACCATCGCCCAGTCTTTGGCAATGGCACGAAGTCGGCTTGCCACTTCATACGCCTTTTTCATCGACTCTGTCTTGTTGCGATATTGCACCAACTTGACGCCTGCCTGGCCTGCTTCACGCAAGACATCAGGCAAGGAACAGCGGGAGGACCACCGTTCATCAAGAATGAGATAGAGCCCGTTGAGTTGGGAAAGTCTACGATAGCGCGAAAGAGGGTCGGAGGTCATGCGGACTGCAACGTTAACAGTCGATCTAAAAACCTTGTGGAAACTGGACCTTTTTGAAAATCGGGATGATCCAAAATACGCCGATGCAGCGCAATATTACTCTGAATGCCTTCGACGACAAACTCATCAAGGGCTCGGCGCGTCCGGGCTAAGGATTCTGCTCGATCCCGTCCATAGCCAATGAGTTTGGCAATCATGGAGTCATAATAGGGCGTGACCACACCCGTGGTATCTATCGCCGTATCAACCCGAATACCTGGTCCTCCAGGAACACAAAACTTGGTAATGACGCCAGGACATGGGGTCATACGCTCAGGATCTTCCGCATTAATACGGCATTCGATGGCATGCCCCATTAATTGAATGTCCTTTTGTTGATAGGACAGGGGTTGGCCTGCCGCCACGCGAATTTGCTCTTTAATCAGATCAACACCCGTCACCATCTCTGTCACCGCATGCTCAACCTGGATACGCGTATTGACTTCCATAAAGAAAAATTGGCCGGTATTATCCATAAGAAATTCAACGGTACCCGCATTGCGATATTTGACAGACTTCATGACCTTAATAGCCACCTGCCCCATTTTCCGTCGTAAGGCCTCATCCAATGCCGGAGAGGGCGATTCTTCGACCACTTTTTGATACCGTCGCTGGACAGAGCAATCCCGCTCATGAAAATGCACAACATGACCCTGGTGGTCCGCCATGATTTGAAATTCAATATGCCGGGGGTCCTCAAAAAATCGTTCGAGATAGACACCCCCATGCCCAAACGCCGTGCGTGCCTCCAATTGAGCGGATTCGACGGCCTGGCCTAAATCTTCCTCATGCCACACCACTCGCATCCCTCGCCCACCGCCACCCGCCGAGGCTTTGACGATGACGGGATAGCCTAATTTCTTGGCAATGGCCAAGCATTCTTTCGGATCTTCAAGCTCTCCATCACTGCCGGGCAAGACAGGAATTCCGTGCTTTTTCATATGCGCCCGGGCTTGGGATTTATCGCTTAACAACGCAATGTGCTCGGAAGACGGCCCAATAAACGTAATGCCGATTGATTCACAGACTTCAGCAAAATGAGCATTTTCAGCGAGAAATCCATAGCCAGGATGAATGGCATCCACTCCCGTAATTTCCGCCGCGCTCAAGACATTGGGAATATTGCGATAACTCAGTGCGCCTTCTGCCGGCCCCACACACACATGTTCGTCGGCATAGCGAACATGCAAGGAATGCCCATCGACTTCGGAATGAATGGCGACAGTGCGAATCCCCAATTCTCGACAGGCCCGAATCACCCGCAAGGCAATTTCGCCACGATTCGCGATCAGAATTTTTTTAAACACCGTTCATCCTTTTCGGCATTCTTAGGCAACCACATCAAACCAACGTGTTGTATGTCATGTACGTTCGAGTAGAATGTATAACCCAGGTCACGCGTAGGAACCCCGCTTGTCACAAACCCTAAAGCGGATCAATCAAGAAGAGCGGTTGGCCGAATTCAACCGGCGTGGTGCTCTCAACGAGCACTTTTACCACCGTCCCATCAGCCTCTGCCTCGATTTCATTCATCAGCTTCATGGCCTCAACAATACAAAGAACTTGACCTTTTTTGACTAGCGACCCTTCCTCAACATATGGATCAGCATCGGGTGAAGACGATCGATAAAAGGTGCCGACAATAGGAGAGGTGACGGTCAGGAAATGTGACAACTCGGAAAATTGAGGTGAAGAGGGTTGAGGAGACGAAGCAGAACTGGCCTCCGCAGGCTTGGCCGCTTCAACTGACGACGAAGTGAACGTCGGCGCAGGATCACGCCGCACACGGATCCGAACGCCCTTTTTCTCAAACTCTAACTCGGTGAGATGATACTTGTTGAGCAACTCAACAATATCTTCAATTTCTCTTCTAGATGAATCAGCCATAGGTTGTTAGATCGTCAAGAATTTAGGAGCGTTTTCAAGAAATTTACCGAACCCGCTCCACATAGGCTCGCGTTCTAGTATCAATTTTAATGATTTCTCCTGATTCAAGATAGAGAGGAACCTTAACAGTAGCTCCCGTTTCCACCGTCGCAGGCTTGGTCCCACCTGAAGCCGTATCACCGCGAATGCCCGGATCAGTTTCCACAACCTTGAGTTCCATGAAAATCGGCAAGTCCACTGAGATGGGCTCGCCTTGATATAACAGAATTTTGACGATCGTATTTTCTTTCAACAAATCGACATTGTCACCCAGTTGGCTCTTGGAATAGTTCACTTGCTCATAGCTCGTCGTATCCATAAACGAATATTCATCGCCGGCACTGTAAAGAAATTGCATTTCACATTCATCTAAATTCGGTTCCTCAAACTTTTCACCGGAACGGAATGTTCGATCAATCACATTCCCGGTTTTATAGCCTTTAAGCTTGGTTCGGACAAAAGCCGGGCCCTTTCCTGGTTTAACATGCTGAAACTCCACAATATAGAAGGGCTGGCCATCTAGTTCGAGCCTGGACCCATTACGAAATTCGGCAGTTGAAATCACGTCTCATACTCCTGGTTAAAAAATAAAATGACGGTTAGGCCTTTTCTTGAAGCGCATGGACTAACGCCCTGAGGCCCAACTCATAACTCTGAGGACCAAATCCGGAAATTTGTCCCAACGCCACGGAGGCAAGGTAAGACCGTCGCCGAAATGATTCTCGACCATGAATGTTGGACAAATGGACTTCAACCATCGGTAGACCAACTCCCACAATGGCATCGCGTAACGCAATGCTCGTATGCGTATAGGCTGCGGGGTTGAATACCAGGCCTTGAAATTGAGAGGGAGCCTGTTGGACCCAGGTGACCAATTCCCCTTCAATATTGGATTGCCTGGCTTCTACCGCCACCCCGAGCTCTTTCCCCAATGTCACGAGCCTGGCATTAATCTCCGCTAAGGTGTCTGCCCCATAGACCGCCGGCTCCCGCGTTCCAAGTAAATTAAGGTTGGGGCCATGCAGGACCAGAATATGTAACATGTTCAGTTCAAGGGAGATAGGTCAGATGGCGAAGAATCAGAACGTTTATTTCACAGACATAAGCAACTACTGGAGTCACGAATACTAGACGAAGCGACAAATTCTACCAGCGACAAGTGGATGGGTCAACGCAAGCGACCTCATGTTGCTACAGATACACTCCTCCTACTCGCGCCATCAGCACACGACGTAACTCAACCATGGCCCAGGTATCCCGGCCACAATACTCCTGCAACGCCTGGGCAATATGAGCCCGCTCCATGAGATCTGTTTCGGAAAAAACCATTTTCTGGTACATCACCGCAGCAACCGCGCCATTTTGAATAGTTAAATCATCGTATGCCAAATTTGGCACCAAGGCCGGCAAGACGTTTTTAATCGAAAATGACCCTTGAAAGTCCGGATGATAATAATGCTGCTGAATCACTGCCAACAGGTCCCACAACCGTCTCACCACGCCGGAAAGGGCTGCCTTCAAATGAGGCAACACGTCGCCCAATGCAAAGAGGAGAAACCGCTCATATTCCGAATAGACACAGATCGACCCATTCTCCCCTAAACTCTCTAGCAACTGTAACGCTAATTCTTCACGTGGATCTCGCCCATCCGTACATAAATACTGATGATGCACAACAGTCCCATCTTCATATTCAATATGATTGGACCATTGAAACGGCATGGGCCGATAGGGCCGAGTATGCGGGAAGATCGGAATGGCTGGCATAAATGTTTCAAAATCTAAATGATGGACGGGGTAGCGAACAGACTGTAACCGGGCACGCAGCAACGGCGAAATCCATTCCACATTGCCTTTCACATGTTGCTGAATGTCAGACAATTGGATATGGTCAGGAATCTCATCAATCGTTTCAACCCCTTCTTCGACTAATAATTTTTGAATCTTCGAACTCCCCGGCAGATAAAACACCCAACGCCGCGATTTTTCTTTGGTACAGTGATCCCAAAAAGGGCATTCGTACGGTTGGTGACAATGTCCATCCGGTGCAATACTTGGGGCTGAAGGTTGCTTTAAGACCTGCCACATGTCTTCAAGCTGTGGTTGGACCAGTGGGCGACGTGCCTGGATCTCCGTCGTCATATCTTCAAGCGCAAACATTTCTTCTAAATTCAACTCTCCACCCAGAAACACATATTGGGTATTGAGATGCATCAAATAACACCCATCGACAATCAGGCCGGCTCCTTCCAACACAGCCGATTGGATGGTCAAATCATCCAGATGCGTGGCTTTGACTTTGGATGTGGCCTTCACTTCAATTAACCGCCAACGCGTCTCATCCAATCGCTCAATGACATCAACCCGAACGAGAATGCCTTGCCAGACAAACGCGCCTTCAAAAATAGCGGACACATTTGGATCGGCCACCAGTTCAGCTGTTCGAACCAGCGCTGCCGGAATTTGACGATGCGTTTCTTCGACGAGCACTCCCCCGGGAAAAAATTCTCTGGCCAAGACGCCCACGTCGGTTCCCATATCCATAATCGCTCGCCGATCGGGTGTGGGCGGTGTGGCCAACTCCGGAGAATGAATCTCCAAATATAAACGCTTATGGCATTGCAGCCCAGCTAAAAACCGGCTTTTGGAGAGACGATGTGTACGGACGACAGGCTCCTGAGCAATTTCTGCATCGGAAACGGAAGGCACGGAAACTTGAGGATCTATGGAATGCACGTGATCTTCGGCCATAAGGACTCAACAAGAAGCGAAAACTATCAACTTTTTCCCACATACGAACTCGAAAGGCTTCTTCAACTTCAGAGGCCACATCACCCTACTCATCTTGATAGAATATCCACCATGAGAAATCATCATCGTTCCGAGTATCACGCTCAGAACCAACACCATCACCAAGCTGACTGGAATAAGAAAAATATTGGACAGCTTGCCCAAGCCTTGGCTCAGTTGCTTGATGCCTCATTGACCATTCCAGGGACCACCATCAAGGTTGGCCTGGATCCGATTATTGGCCTTATTCCAGGAATAGGGGACCTTATCAGCAATACCATCGGCTCGTCTCTCCTCTTTTTAGCCACCAAAGCCGGGGTTCCACGAATTGTGCTCTTAAGAATGTCCCTCAATATTGTCATGAACATGACCTTGGGAGCTATTCCTGTCATCGGAGACCTCTTTTCCGTCTGGTTCAAAAGTAATCTCCAAAATGCCCAATTGCTGCATCGGCATTGTCGAACAACGACTCCCGTCACCACTTTGGGCGATTGGCTTTACGTCAGTGGACTGGTCCTTGGCATCCTCATTTTACTTGGCTTGATCGTCGGCGTCATATTCTGGTTAGGCTCTTTACTCCTCGCACTGGGCACCTCAACTCCTCCCCAAAGCACAGTCTGAAGACAAACGTGGCAACAAACGTCACAATAATTGGGCCCCCACCATATCTGCAAACTGACGGCCTTTGACCGTTAAGGCCAAGCGTGACGAAGTTCGAACCACAAACTGCTCTTCTATTAAAGTCGCCAGCGAAGCCTCCCATGTAGGATTATGCTCAAGTTTTTCAAGCCAAGTGATTGGCACCCCCTCAAGCATTCGCAAACCAAAAATGACGCGCTCTTTTTCTTGCTGACTCATCGATAACTGTTCGCGCTCAGCCACAGGCAAATCTCCGTTCTCCAGCCGACGACAATAGAGATCGAGATTAGCCACATTTCCAAAACGACAACCGGACAGATAGGATTGGGCACTGGGCCCCATTCCGACATAATCCTGGCCCTGCCAATAGCGCTGATTGTGCCGACAGGCTCGGCCAGGCTTTGCCCAATTAGCAATTTCATATTGACCGTATCCTGCGCCGGTTAAACGTTCAGTCGTGGTTTCTTGGAAAACTTTTTCCCTATCAGTCTCAATCAACTTCAGCTCACCACGTCGAAACGCGGCTTCAAGCCGCGTGCCTTCTTCCAGCGAAAGGGCGTAGCAGGAAAGATGCGTCGGTTCCCATGCGCAAGCCTGCTGAAGCGTGTCATCCCAGGAGGATAGGGCTTGACCTGGAATTCCATAGATCACATCCAAATTGAAATTGGGAAATCCTGCCTGCTTGACCAATCCAATCCCTGCTGTGGCCTCCTCAAGAGGACTCGAAAGACCTAAGCGCACCCGTTCTTCCCGGACAAAAGTTTGAATCCCCATGCTCAGCCGTGTCACACCAGCGTCAATCAATGTTTCCAGATAGGCAGACGTTACGGATTCCGGGGTGGCCTCTACCGTGACTTCACAATCCTTGGACAAAGGGAACATTTTCGTCACTCTCTTTAAGACCCGTGCCAATTGTGTCGGCGATAAAGCCGTAGGCGTCCCACCACCGACATATATGGTTGAGACGGGCCGACCAGAAAAATCTTGTTGGGCAGCGTACAATGCAAATTCCACTTCCAGTGCAGAAAGAAACCGTTCGATGCGCTTCTCTTCCTGCATCACTAAATAAAACGCACAGAAATGGCAGCGCTTCACACAAAAGGGAATATGAAGATAGAGGCCAACATCTGACTCATCGGTCTTGGCCTCATCGCGGAGACTGGAATCGCTTGGAAAGATCACCTCATTCTACCTAAGCATAGGGTTTCACCATGCCACGAAACCAAAAACACGTTAGGTGCTTTCGGCATGCCGCTCACGATAAATGGCACCTACCCCCTTTTGTGTCAACAACGCAGTCACTTCCTTAACCATCGACCGATTACCGCAAACATACGCGGACACATGCTTCATATTTGAACGTTCTTGAACCAGATCAGTCACACGCCCCCTCTTTCCCTGCCACCCAGAACTCGGTTGCGATAG
>QJYE01000232.1 GCA_003235785.1 Nitrospirota bacterium | reverse complement strand
ATGATCGTTCCGTACTTCGAGCCTGGACAAGGAATGCCCCGTCAGTTTCAGAAGACAAGGACGATTAGCAAATCGGGTGAATGCCCTATGTAGCCGATTCTTTGGATCGCAATATCCTTTATGGCCGTAATGTTACCCATCCCAGCTCTCTGGCGATGGGGGACCTATATTATGAGAACGCTAATTTTTGCATTGATTCTGGTTATTTCTACCGCTGAATTCAGCTACACCCAAACAGCAAAGGAAAGTGAGAGGTCTCACGACGGGCCTGCCTCCTTGGAACATATTCAACAAGGCAAAGCCCTGTATGAGGGCCTTGCCAGGTGTATTCATTGCCATGGTCAGACAGCGGTGAGACGTCCACTAACCAAAGAAGAACTGTTTTTCATTATTAAAGACGGGGTGCCAGGTACATCCCATATGCCCTTTCAGTATCTTCTTTCAGATGAGGAAATATGGTCCATTGTGCAGTATCAACTTCACGACACCTGCATGAAGGGCTGTGGAAATTAAGGTGCGTGGAGGGCATACTACGCAATTGAAACGAATGTCCATTTGGATGAAACCACCACACCTTGCTTCCCTTTCCCGAAAATGTTCATTGGACTGTTAGCACGCCGACATGGTCTTGAAAGGCCAATGTAGTGCCGAAGGCGCGGCACTTGGTCTGCATGTCCTGTTCAAGATGTGCGGCGTCGTGGCCTGTGGCGATGCTAACCCGGCAGTTGTCTATCCGTGTCGGATGCAGATGCAGTTGTTCCAGCTGACCATCTTGCACGTCAAGCATGAACAAGAAGGAGAGATCGTTGCGCTCGGTAGGATCCACGGCATAATCATCGATGAAATCGCCGGTGGAGTAGAGAATGACTTTGCCCTGATAGAGTTCAATGCCTTGGGGGGTGTGATTGGAATGTCCCCAGTAGAGATCGGCGCCGAGGTCCAGTAGCTGGTGGGCAAGGGCCCGCATGGCCGGCGAAGGCGCCCCCCAATTAGGGCCGACATGAGCGCTGATGATGACAAACCTGGCGTGGCGCCGGGCGAGACTGATGGCTTCAGCCAATCGAGTACGGTAGGGTTCCAGCAGGCCATGCCAATCATACGCCACATAGTTGACACCTGGCTGGTGCCCGGTGGCTTCCCATTCCGGCTCATTATCCGTAAGCGCGATCACCGCCACTTGATTATTCGCATATTCCACCAGCATGGGAACCAGCGCATCCCGCAGATTCCGCCCCGCCCCCGCATGTGGAATGCCCGCGCGATCAAGAAGCGTCAGGCATTCCAGCAGTGCCTCTGTTCCATAGTCCAGAACGTGATTGTTGGCCAGTGTGACGGCATCAATCCTGGCGGCTTGAAGGACATCAAGAGTCCTGGGACTGGCACGAAAGTGAAAGGCTTTCTGCTCGGGCTGCCACCTGTGCCCGCATTGACTGATCACGCATTCAAGATTCACCAATCGGAGATCAGCCTGCAGGAGGAGGGGGAGGACATCGCCCCAGACCGTGGCCGTCGTCAGGCGGGGATTCCGGATGACAACCTCATCCACCATCCGTCCCAGCATCACGTCGCCGGTCAATGCGATGTTCATGGCCTTCCTCTATGCCTTCCTCGTTTCTTTAAAGACAGTTCCCACTCCATGATGTTGAGGGTGGTTTTGAGAGGCAGCATCGGAATGCAGGGAAAACCGGTTATCCATAAACATTTGCTCTCGATTTAGTTGCCCGAGGGTATATTCTTGGGAACGGACGACGGAGCTTATGATCACGCACACAGAAAATTTTTTAGGTAATTTTTTGAGTAATTCCCTCTCTTCCCTCGTGCCGATTGGCTCAGTAAGTCCTTCCCTTTGACTCTGTACCAAAAACCGTGCCAATCGACACTTGAGGATTTTCCTCTTGGGCGGCTCCCTGTTTTCAGGCCACGATGATTTTGTGCAAAGAGCAAGTGGAGCCGTTTCGGGCATTTTTCTGTTCCCTGAAGGTTTTAATTCATTGGGGGGCAATTGTGAAAATTTCAGTTTCTGCCCTTTTTTCCCACAAATGCATTTAGGCGAATGTTCTTTTTTGCGCCAGTAGTCATGCTGGTGGATTTGCCTACATGGGCAACCTCGCGGTTTTTAAACCATAAAACGGTAGAGATCCATGTGGTATCT
>QJYE01000343.1 GCA_003235785.1 Nitrospirota bacterium | reverse complement strand
ACCCTACCTTGAACAATCGCAAGCGTTCCCCTGGGTCACAATACAATCCACTTTCAGCGGTAAAAGATTGTATGGTACATTCAAGAACCTTTGAAATACCAACCTTAAAATGGCAACACCACAATGAAAAGCTTTCAAATCTTCCCTCGAGTTCACGTGATTTTCCTTTGCCTGGCACTATCTTGGAGTTTTCCTTACCCCAGCCTCGCTACGGCAGAGACCGAATCACCATCACAACCCGGCACCTTGCAGAACGTTCTGGAGAAAAAGTTGTTACGGATCGGGGTTTCCCTATTTACTCCCTGGACCATCAAGCAACGTGACGGCCAACTGGTGGGGTTTGAAATCGATGTCGCGAAACAGCTGGCCAAAGATCTCGGGGTCAAACCGGAGTTTCATGTATTGGAGTGGGAGAAAATTATGCCCGCCCTTTTGAAACGTGAAATCGATATAATCTCAGCAGGCATGGTGATTACCCCTCAACGAGCTCTGAAATTCAATTTCAGCCAACCTTATGACTCGTCGGGGATCGGTTTGGTCACCAATATCCCATTAACGAAAACCTTTAATGGACCGCACGACCTCAACAGGTCGGAAGTCACTATCACGGCCGTGACCGGAAGCATTTCCGAAGATGTCGCCCGTCGGGTGTTTCCGAATGCCACCATCAAAACCCTTTCATCCAGTCAAGAAGCCATACAAGCTGTCACCAAGGGGAAAGTCCATGCATACGTTGAACACGAACCCATCACGACCTTTATTGCTCTGGATAATCCCGAAACGGTAGATGAACCGCTATCAAAACCCTTACTCGAGACCAGAGCTGGTTTTGCGGTAAATAAGGGGGATCCTGATTTCATCAACTTCCTGAACGCCTGGATAATTAGTCATGACGCCGATGTGTGGCTGTCTTCGGCACACAATTATTGGTTCGAGGGCGTGGAGTGGAGAAAGGATTTGGCCACGAACCCATGACTGCTGCGGTACCATTTCACGGGAATGGGCAACCGGCTCCTCCTGTCTGGCTTGTGGGCGTTTTTCTCCTCCTTCCAGCACTCCTGGCAGCAGGCACACTCGAAAATCCCTTGAACCATTCCTCCATTCCAGATGAAGACTCCTACCGATCGCCTCTATCCGAAACACTTCTGGAATCCAATAACTGGCGGATTCCCCAAGAAGAGAAACAGGACTGGAGATTACCCCCCCCTCCGCCTCCGGTGGGTTGGCGCACCCCTCAAACATCCCAATCCGAAACATCCGACAGAAAACGTACAATTGAATTGTTTCCGCGATACCAACCCGGCAAACAATCTGACTATGATTTTAATGAACGGGAAGAAAAGCCATTAATCAAGATGTTTGAATTCGGTTCCAAATAAGGACTCCACGAAATTTCTGACTGCCCGATTGGTTAGTTCATCGGCTCAAGGGAAGTAGGCAATTGGTCTATGAACAAGCAAAACCCAATCCGCCTTAAACAAGGGTACACTGCCCCTTCCGCTATTCCGACCCGGGTCATCTCCAACGAAGAATTCGTGCCGCCACCCCAAACCTTCAAACAGGCGCAAGTAGAATGGTTGGTCGAACGGACCAGCGAACAGTTGAGCAGCAAGTTGGGGATTGACAGACGGGAGTTTTTAAAAACAACCTGTGGAATGGCTTTAGCTTTTCTCGCCATGAACCAGGTGTTTGGCAATTTTTTTGATGTACTCGACGTCGAAGCCGCAGAGTCACAGGCCTTCCACGTACTCAAAGGGGATATCCCTTTCATCTTTGATGTGCAGACGCATTACGTCAGTTCGTCTTTCACCCAGCCGGGCTGGAAGGAAGGCCTCCTCGGGTTGCGCCGCCGCGCCAAAGAAATGGGCGTCAACTCCAAACTGTCCGGCGATACAGGCACCATGGCCGATCTGAGTTGGGAAAACTTTATCAAGGAAGTCTTTCTGGATAGCGACACCTCCCTTGCCCTCATCAGCACTCCTCCCGGTCCCTACCCATGGGAAGCAGTTGTACCTCCGAAAGAGATGACCCATATCCGGGACGAGATCAACCGCCTTACGGCGTCACAACGCATGCTGGCCCATGGCCTGGTCATGCCGCAGCTAGGAAAAGTTGATTTAGACTTCATGGATCAACAGGCGGAAACCCTGCACGTGGATGCTT
>QJYE01000250.1 GCA_003235785.1 Nitrospirota bacterium | reverse complement strand
CCCAGGCCATGCATAATGCTTGATCGCTTCGAGGGCATCCGGCGAAAACTTCATCTTCGCCCGCTTGACCGAAGCACAGCACCGGGACAAAAAGAAATTAGCCAATTCAGGAATATCTTCCGGGCGCTCACGCAATGGAGGCAAAGTCAGCGGTAACACATTCAGTCGAAAAAAGAGGTCTTCCCGGAATGTGCCCTCTTTGACCCGTGTTTGCAGAGATTGGTTGGTGGCGGCCACAAATCGGACATTGACGGGAATGGTGGCTGTTCCCCCGACTCGCTGAATCTCATGATCTTGTAACACACGGAGAAGGCGCCCCTGAAATACAAGAGAGAGATCCCCAATTTCATCCAAAAAGACGGTGCCCTTTTCTGCCGCTTCGATCTTCCCGAGGTGCTGACGATCTGCACCGGTGAATGCCCCCTTTTCATGACCAAAGAGTTCCGCTTCCAATAAATGTTCAGGAAGGGCCGCACAATTAATGGCCATAAACGGCTTGGAATGGCGTGGGCTCCATCGATGGAGGGTTCGAGCAAACAATTCTTTTCCCGTCCCTGTTTCTCCCAACAACAGCACCGTGGCATTGGAATTGGCGACTAATTGTAATTGATGTTTAAGATCATCCATTTTGGGACTATCGCCAACAATGGTGGCATAGGGGGAATCCACTTCTTTTTGAAGTTGCCCAACGCGGTGCTTGAGAGAAGCCCATTCTAGGGCTTTTTCGACGACGAGGGCCAAATGATCCATTTCAAAGGGTTTTGTGAAAAAATCATACGCCCCTAATTTCATCGCTTCCACAGCTTTTTCAATACTGCCATACGCCGTCATGACAATAACGGGCAATCGGCAGGGTCCATTAAACAGGGATTCCGTTTCTTGCTCCCTCTGACTATCAGCGAGTTTCTTGTGCAGTTGTTGAAGAACATCAAGCCCGGACATTTTCGGAAGAGAAAGATCTAACAAGATCAAGTGGGGCCTTTTTTGCTCGAGCATCTCCAAGGCCAGCTCGCCCGTTTCCGCTGTTTCAGTCTGATACCCAAGCGATTGCAAGCAGTCCTGTAACCCCGTCAATATGTCACGGTCATCATCTACGATCAGGAGATTGACGTTCATCTTCAATTTTCCCTGCCGTACTTCCATTGATCAGATTACCTATCAATATTTCTGCATCAATCGAAACTATACGACCATACAAAAAACACTGCATAAAGGAAAGGGGTATTCAGAAAACGCCATTGTGCAGGCTTCCTATTGGAATGCCCCAGACCTTTGCCTTCTTAATTCAACAAAAAGGTTATTCGAATATATCCAAGAACAGTTGGGACATGGTAGTATGAGTGCCTATATTGATATAGAAAGCCCATTTTTTAAAGGGGACTATGGGCATTGATCCAATTGCTAGATTCCTATAGTAGATCCTCAATCCGTAACCCAGCCCCATGCTCTTGAGGTTATCCACGTTATTAGTCTATAAGTAACTGAAATATTTGAAATCGTCTTGCGCGGAGAGGTGGCCGAGTGGCCGAAGGCAACGGTTTGCTAAACCGTCGTAGGGTCACACCTACCGCGGGTTCGAATCCCGCCCTCTCCGCCAGCCTTCGCAAGGCTTCGGCTGGCAGGCCAGCATGGGGAAATGCCAGAAACTTTTTTAACAAATCTGCAAAAAAGACAAGAAGGCTGTCCGCCGAAGCTTTAGCGAAGGCAGACCCCACCACTCCTCCACAATGAAGTACGTGTATTTAATCAAAAGCGAATCCCATACGAATAAAACCTATGTCGGAGTGACATCCAATTTAATCCAACGGCTGACCACCCACAATGGTGGCGGTTCGGTGCATACTTCGAAGTTTACGCCGTGGACGCTTCTCACCTATGTGGCCTTTTCTGACGATTCCAAGGCTCTGGCATTCGAAGCCTATCTTAAGACGGGTTTAAGACGGGTTCCGGACGAGCCTTTGCCAAGAAAAGACTGTGGTAATCAAGAATGCGTAGTTTTGGTTTCATTGAGCATCACGAGGAAGCCTGGCCCCTTACATTTTTTCATCCTATAGGCATTTAGCTATCAAAAACGCCGTTCACCCTTACTCCAACCCTCTCACCCAAGGGCGAGGGAGTTTTAAATGCATTAATTGAAAATTTCTATATTTTAGTCAGAAACTTGGATTGCTTTTGAGACAGCAAGTTTTTCATTCTTTCTAGCTTCCCTCCCACCACTCCATCATCAAGTCATATTCTTCATGCGTGAACATCGCTGGGAATCCATCTCTCCTCTTTCTTTCGCAGATATTTTGTTGGTTGCTGAGAAGTTACGCCAAGCCGGCTTAACCTCTATGCATCCGGAAAAAGAGATGATCACCTATATCGAAGAATGGGAAGTGACCGACCTTGATGAGATTGGCCAGTTAGAGCCTTGGCCGACTGAAGATGTCACCCTCCTACATGTGTTAGACCAATGGAAGGGTGACTTTTTTCTCTTGGTGGGTGGATACCATACCGTGTTTCAAAAACACCAAACGGTCAATACCTATTGTTCCGTTGCGCATCCCTGGCACATCGATCATCCGTTGGCGACGCTTCAGCCTATAGCGTGGCTCTGGGTGGGCTTTCGACATACACATGGTTTTATTCGTGTGCGCGTGCATACCACCGAGATCATCGCGCCTGGGGAATCTGTGGAACAGCCTCGTGAGCAATTTTGGCTGAAAGACCGCCAGGAGGCCTTTCGAACCGCCATCGATATCCTGAATCTCCCAATTGACGTCACGATCGACAATCAAAAGGCTTCTCTTCACACGTCACAGCACGACACGCCATTGTTCTGTTCCTGGCCTGATGCCTTCGGACCCTGCCAATTTGAATTGAATTCCCCTGACCCATTTGAATTTCTCGTTTCCGCCAGCCAACTCACGGAAACGCTCTCCCATCCAGCCGAGCAAGTCCGCGTCTATCTTACCGGGTTTTCTGCGCAGGCCTTACGCGATTTCAATCAGCTTCACCCTGACTCCCGATTGATGTATCGTTCCTCACTTCACTGCCAATTAGAGGAAATACCAGAGATTTTCTCGTTGCTCCATTCACGAGGTCGGATTTATGGCAGTTTGGCAGAATTTCAAACCACAGCCTTCATGCCAAACGGCGTTGATGCGGCCGCAATCGTGGGGCTTGTTGGCTCAGAAGGAAAATTTCGCCTGGAGATACGATTGAACCAACATCCGCTCTCTCATCGAGAAACGGAACAATGGTTCGAACAATTGGTGGGACATGCTCTCGTCTATTCGCCCCTCCCCGTCTTTCCTTGAGACAGTGAGACGTGAGAAGTAAAAAGTGAGCGGCAAGACAATGAAAAACTTTATTGTTTAGACTGTTTCTTTTCCCATAGGCTATTCTTCTTACGCCTAACTTTTCCCTTTTCACTTTTCACTTCACTGTTCCCTCCTGACTCCCCAAAAACCTGGCCCCCTTCTCCCATGCCGACGGGCAGCATCGACTGAGCGGCTTGGCAGACTTCTTCTACAGAAATTTGGCGCATACAACTTTCTTCGCCCCGAAAACAACCCGGATAAAAACATTCTTCACAATCTAAGCCTTTGTAAATCACCTTCACCTTCGAACCTCGTGGTCCCCATACGGCAGGATCTGTGGGGCCAAATATTCCCAAAACCTGGCACCCGACCGCTGCTGCGATATGCATGGGGCCGCCGTCATTTCCAATGAACAAAAGACTCCGCTTCATTAAGGCCGTTAATTGAGAAAGACATGTTTTCCCCATCAGGTTCACTGGCTTGTGCTTGGCGAGATTCACAATTTGGTGACCAATGGGACGCTCTTGTTGGCTTCCAATTAACGCCACGCCTATGCCTTTCCCACTCAACCAGTCAGCCACCGCCGCAAAGCGTTCTAAAGGCCAGGCTTTAAAGACGTATCTGGCTGTCGGATGCAAGAGAACTAACGGCTGCCCCTTTGGAGGAAATTCGCCACCTTCCTCATCGCCTCCTTCTAACAGGCCAGCATCGACAGATACCTCAGGGTTCCCAACTGACTCCGTGATACCCAACCCCATCAATGCCTGCTGATGATAGTCCACCATATGCATGGCACCATAAGAAGCGGGGATAACATACGTATAGAATTTACCTCGCCAACGATGCTCCCAGTTATAACCAATCCGTGTCGGAGCTCCTGTCATAAAGGACAGAAAAGCTGACCGATCGCCATCGGTCAAATCCACAACCGCATCAAATTGCGCCCCCCGCAACCGCCAAATAAACTTGAGTTGTTGCCACCAGGACTGACGAGGCAACACCCACACCTCATCCAAATAGGGATTACCCTGCAACACGTTGGCTGTCCCTGGGTTGACCAGAAACGTTATTTTGGCATCGGGGAAATGTTTACGGAGCAAAGGGAGGAGAGGCGTACTCAACACCACATCACCCAGATAGCGCAGCTTAATAAGCAAAATGCGTTTCATGAATATCCGAAATTGAAATTACCTAAAACTCTCCGACATAAGGTAAAAGGAATGTCCATAGCGAAGCTAGCCCCATTCATCCAACACTTATCCATCACCATTGAATGCCTTCTGCAAGTACGGCCATAGAGACGCAATAGTAAATACCGCCAGCACTAATTCCAAAAATTCCTCAATTTCCATAAGAAAGACCTGACCAAAATCACCAAACGCAAGAAGCGGGAGAACATAGGGGCCGACTTTATCTAGAGTGACGCAAAGAACCAAAATAGCCACACCCACCATCAAATGTCTCAACCAGGATTCATCTGCGAACCAGGCCTGACCTATCGTCTTCCGCAAGCGAAGACAGAGCACCCCCCCAACAATCAGACATGGCAACACCATCAGCCCAATGACCAACAGGCGTTCATGGAGAGGAAATTGTGGATTCCAGTAATTCGCCAACTTATCCAAATTCCATCCAGTACTCCATCGATGGGCATCTAATTCTCGCAAGCCGAATAAGAGAAGAACCATCGCGACAGTCAACCATTCAACCGCTCTCGTCCGTTGAGCAAGAGCGGCAGCGAGACACCACGTAAATCCCATCAACCAAATGGCCGCACTCATGCGTTCAACCGGCCCATTCTCTGAAGCAATCACATCTCGCCATCCTGGGAGAGCTGTACCCCATTTCGCCAATACCGTGACCGCCATACAAAAAATCATTACTTGAACCAAATGCTTTCTACACAAAAAAATGGGATTATGTGTTTCACTGATTGGTTGAGGTCGAGAGCCAGATTGCGTGAAAAACATGAGCCGTCCCTTTTATACGCTAAGCGTGAGATGCATTAATTTCAAATAGCACAGCACTAATCCTATTGCCAGAAAAAGTGCAGCCAACCCGACCTTGAAAGCCAGTCGGCTCTTTAGGGAATCAGATCTCCAGCTCAATCCACCCATCACAAAGCCATACAACCCAAGGCTCCAACAACCAAAAGAAAGGTACATGACCACGAGTGCTATCCCACCTAACTCATACCCATAGGGCATCCAATCTTGATAATAGGGAATTTCTGGAAGCACCCAGGTCGCACAAATAACCACGATCAAAATCCAATAGGGCCAAGACTTCAGGCAGCACATGCTTTTACCCCACCTGACTCAGCATATCTTTAAAGGGGCTGTTGAAAAAAGCCGCCAGCGGCGTTCTCACCAGTTTTCCGTGCTCACGTCCTGGAAGTACGCTCTGCTCGAAAAACGCACTGCGGCCTTGCTGGACGAACTTTTTTGAACAGCCCAGATGCCTCAGGTTTCCAACGTGTCTGTGGGCATATGGTGCCCTTAAAAAATAATTATTCAACACTCCCTTAAATCCACATTTTCCGACCTTCGCCCATTCAATCACGGACAGACGCGCCAATCAGACATGACAGCCCTCACCGTATGCAACACATCAGCGACCGTAATTTTGCACAACATATCATAATCCTTTTGATAGTTGACTTTGTCCCAATAGGCATCTTGTGGCGTGCCTTTGGTGAGCATGATCCCCTGTGCTCCCCATGGGGCATATTGGACGGTATCCGCCGCTCCATATAAACCAATCACTTTGGGTTGAGAGACCGCGACAGCCAGATGCATGGGGCCGGTCACATTGGCAATCACCAGATCCAGCTTCGCCAACACTGCCATCAATTCTCGCAAGGTTATTTTTCCCGATAAATCTAAGGGCTTGGTACGCATGAGAGCACCAATTTGCTGACAAATCGAAACATCGTCTCCGCCCCCTAACAGAATGATGTCTGCTCCATAGATTTCACCAAGAGCATCTCCAAGTTCCGCAAACCGTTCGGATGGCCAAACACGCCACTTCGATCCGGCACTGGGAATCAACCCGATTCGCTTTTTAGTCTCGTTCCCAATGCCACTCAAAATTTTTTGGCCTTGATACCGCTCTTGATCAGTCAGATATAGTTCTAATACGGCATCCCGAATCTCTACTTGGCCAATGAATGGCTGAATCAAATCCATTTTTTGCTCAATGAGATGCCTACCATCTCGACAGATCTTGATGGGATGATTGTAGAGATACCCACGTCCATGATTCCGGGAATCTTCCCCATATCGATCTGTGGCCCCTGAAAGGTAGGTGAGGATCGCGCTTCTCGACCCACTAAAGACATCAACAACCACATCAAATCGTTCATTCCGTAAATCCGCAACAAGATGAAGCCATAACGTTCCTCGCTTCCACCAGCTCTGTTTTTTTGATTCAAAACGGTTAATGGAAATGATTCGATCAATATGGGGATTATGTTTTAACGCTTCCACAGTCGAGCCATCAGCTAACACAGCCAAATAACCCGATGGATATTGCTTCTTCAGGAGGGAAATAAGAGGGGTGATCAGGACAATATCGCCAATCGCACGAATCGCAATAATTAAGATACGTGTTGGCAATACCAAATTAGGCAAAAAGAATTGGGAAGCAATGCCTCGAGAATTATCAGCCATACATCACTGTCCTGGCTGAATTACTTGGAAAACCCCAACCAGTTATTCCTTTGCAAGCACGCCATCATATAACCCATATAACTGTTCCATCATACGTTCAACAGAAAATTTTTGGGCAACACGGCTTTTTCCTTCCTCTCCCATCTGACGAC
>QJYE01000199.1 GCA_003235785.1 Nitrospirota bacterium | reverse complement strand
CTTGCCGGCTGATATCAGCTCCAATACACCGGGCACTGTTCTTGATAGCCAATGATCTTCCTTAGCTTCTCGACCACGTTTTCGTGCGTATCACCCATCTCCAAGGGGTTTTGAATAGGTCACAACGCTTGCTCTTCTAACGAGCCGTCTCTGCCATCCCAAAATAAGCTTGAGTTCAATACGGTGTTGAACATCCTGGGAACCTATCGATCTCTGACTTTCCCGTCTACTCCATTTTAAGTCTGGCGTGGGTCGGCAAGGCCGGTTCTTGGAAGATGGCAAAACGCCCATGAGGTCTGATTGTTTTTAGAAAGTCGACCATCCATCGGAAACCAACGGTTTTCCCAATTCAACTTTCGCTTGGTAATTGAGATTTGTAGGTGGGGCAGGAACGGTAACCGGCAATGGACCGATATCCGGTACGGGCATCCCACCTACTCACACTCGATCCGAATCAGGATCCGTAAAGATGAGTCCCATGATCAAGAGAATCATCCCGGAGAGAACGAGGGTGTGGCGCAGGCGAAGGCTTCCCCGCCATTTGGTGAGAAACCAGGAAAGGAGAGGAATGGTACGCCACGGCATGTGACCGTCCTCCGCTGTTAAAAAAGAATTCTGAAGAAAATATCTAGGAACAGGGGCTCATGATCCACGGTTGGCTGATCGCAACCGAAGCCCTTTCATGGGAAGCTGACATTGATGACCGATGGGACAGATTCATTCACCGTGAGAGTGAGTTCCTTCACTCCAAGGGTTTGGTGCCAAAATTCTATACGATGCGTTCCCGGAGGAACTTGCGTGAGTTCGAAATGGCCCGTTTCGTCAGTGCTTGTAAAATAAGGATGGTCAAAAATGTGAAGGGAAGCACGCATAAATTTATGGGCATCGCACCGGACAGCCAATCGACCCGCTTCTTTCAAGGTCTTGCGGATGGTCCTCCCCCCGGAAGGCAGCGCAACATTCAAGAATGTTTGGTCATCTTGAAGAATGTGCGTATTATGAAGCACAGGGTCAGCATTCTCAATATTCAACATGCTCCCCTCAACCCCAAGGATGACAGATGGTTGAAAACGACAGCCTCGGTTATCCAAATGCAATGGGTTCTTTTGTGGTAACGGCTTTCCTGAGGTTATTCCAATCAAATTGACCACAATATTGAAAATCCCCTTCGAACCGGAATCCACCAACAAGGAATCATCCGGCAACGATTGACCACAAAATTTTTCATCTCGATTGACCTGCAGTGACTCTATTTTTGGAATCTCTCCTTTGAAGGTCACTTGCCCTTTAATCACTGTTCCTTTCAGACCTTGAACTTCTTGGTAGGCCTCTAGAACGCAGGGGGACATCCATACGGCAACTCCCAGGATCAACGTCGTCCCTAACCTTACTGAAATCTTCAATGAGTACCCTATGGTTGTGCTAACGAGAAAATGTACAGAGCAAGGTCCCACCCCTCCTCAGGATCCAGCGAATCGCCATAGGAGGGCATTGGCGTTCCATCCAATCCAGTCATGATGGTGCGGTAAATGGCCTGTGGACCTTGCCCACTTTTCAAACTCTTGGTGGTCAGATCTGCAGGTCGAATGGGTGTACCGGTCGGATCGGTCAGTTCCTGAGCCAATGGTCCGTTTCCGCGGGCCTCCTCTCCATGACAGGCGGAACATTGCATTTGGCGGTAGACGTGAAGACCGCGAGTGACCGCCTCCTGTGTGGGGAGGTGCGCTGGTGGGAAGACTATAGGGGTTCCAGGTGGTCTTTTCAAGAAACGAGGCGACAGAGTCTTGAGATACATAACCAGAGCCCGAAGATCTGATTGGGGAAGATTCTCATAACTATCCATAGCCGTCCCGGGAATTCCCTCAAAAAGAGTGCGAAGCAAATCCTCGTCTGTGGGCAAATCTCCACTTGGGGTGGATCGAAACTTATAGACACCATTGGTAAAGTCCAAAGGTTTGGTGCTCAGGTCTTGTGCCACTTTTCCTCGTCCATTGCCTTTCACGCCATGACAATTCGAGCAATGCTCTCGATAGACATTCCTTCCACGAGCCACGGCCGCGTTCGTTTCCACTTGGGCAATACTGTCGGGTAGGGTTCCTTCCTGAACACCAGCCGGCTGAGGCTCTGTCTTTTCGTTGGCAGGTTTTGGGGTGAGGTCGGTCCTTTTT
>QJYE01000165.1 GCA_003235785.1 Nitrospirota bacterium | reverse complement strand
AGACGTGCGAGATGGCAAAGTCCGCCGACTTGTTCTTTGGGACTTCGTGGATATTGTGCTGTGGTCATGATGCCTCCTTGCTAATAAAAATTGAATGATTCGGACTCGCTGTTTCTCGCAAAATAGATTTTTCCCATTCCACATCCGTCATACCAGCAGGCTTTTGCCGGGTATCCATCTGAAAGGGGTCAAGAGAGAATCCTGCCAACACCTTGCAGGAATGACAGAGGAAGGAAAACTCCCGCATGGCTTTCTTATTTATAAACCATTCATTTCTTCAGAGCAATTTGCCTACACCAATAGTAGGCCGATAGCTTTGGCTTTTTGCGCAGGAACAGATCGCCACCAGTTATCGAAGCCTTGGGGGCCTCCAAACGGAAAGCCTGCGCGGACTTCTTTGAACACAGGGTAGCGGTGCCCCTCTGGCTGATAGACCGGCGTCGCCCGTTCAATCAGATTCAGAAACCACTCGGCTTGCCCCGGCTTCAGCCTCACTTCTTCATCCATGGTTCGATTAGATAATATTATCCGGTATTGCGTCCCTTTCCCTCGCTCCACATCTGGCTGTCCACCAATCCATACCAACTTTCGTTCCATTAGTGAATGGTCTTCGTCCGGTTCACGTTCTAAGACTTGCTTCACCCATGTTCGCTGGACTTTTGGCTTAGGCGTTTGTTCAGGAAACCATTCGCGCACATCACGCGTCAGCTCCACCCCTTCCTTATAATGCCAAAGCGCCGCACGCAACCCTTCTCCCACCCACTCCGGTACAGTCACCTGAACATCTTGATGCAGGAGGTCATTCTCGGCAAATCCATCGAACGCCGGTCCCACAAGCTGAAGCCCATACGCGTCGGGATTGAGACCAATCGGGCTGTGCGCCGTAGTGGTAAATCGGTGCCAGAAGGCTGACTGCACCAATCCATGAGAGAATAATTGACGAACCCGTTCGAGACTTTCTAGGGTTTCCCCAAGCGTTTCACTGGGTAAGCCATACATGAGATAGGCATGCACCAGAATCCCCGCTTCCCGGCAAGACTGCACCACACGCACGGTTTGATCAACGGTGATGCCCTTTTTGACCAGCGCCAGGAGACGATCACAGGCCGCTTCCAATCCAGCACTCAGCGCAATACAGCCGGACGCAGCCAACAAACGACACAGGTCAGGCGAAAAAGCTGGCTCAAACCGAACATTGCCCCACCAGGAAATCGTCACCCCTCGCTCCAGAAGAGACAGAGCCAGATGTTTTAATCCTACGGGGGGAGCCGCCTCGTCGACGAAATGAAAGCCGCGCCTTCCGGTTTCTGCAATGAGCGCTTCAATACGATCCACCAGCAGTTTGCCAGAAGACACTTCGTACCGGCCAATGTAATCCAGTCCCACATCACAAAAGGTACATTGCTTCCAATAACACCCATGGGCCACCGTCAATTTATTCCAATGCCCGTCCGACCAGAGACGATGCATGGGGTTCAACGTATCCAAGACCGAAATGTACTGATCCAGATTCAATCCGTCGTAGGTGGGCGTGCCTATTTCAGCTTGAGGCACATCTGTCTCCTTCGCGCCATTCCGCCAAGCGACCACGTGACCTGACCGGAGAAAGGTCCGGCACAGATCAGCCTCTGCCCGGTTTCCCTGTAAATATTCCAACAAACAGAGGAACGGACGTTCGCCATCATCGAGCGTGACAAAATCCAACACGTCAAAGAGACGCGGGTCCCGTACTCGTCGCAATTCCGTATTGGCATACCCACCCCCAAGCACAATCTTGATGTCCGGCCTTCGAGCGCGTAACTGCTGCCCCATCCGAAGTGCGCCATAGAGATTGCCAGGGAATGGCACTGAAAAACCCACCACTGAGGGCTGCGACTGATCGACATGGCGCCACATGGCCTCAACCATCCACTCGTCGGTCAGGCTCAAGGGTTCAGCCAAGGCTTCGGCCAGGCGGTCATAGGAATTCGCCTGCATCCCCAGAGATTCAGCATAGCGGCTCAACGCAAAATGTGGCGTGATGAGAGCCTGGACCAGATCGGCCAGGTCCTCTAAATATAATGTGGCATAATGCTTCGCCTGATCGGTTTGATTCTGTGAAGAGGCCTTCCCCTCATGATCACCCGTTTCATTCATCGAAAATCGTGGCCCCTGTGGAAGAAACGCCCCCTGACAAATCCTTGCC
>QJYE01000385.1 GCA_003235785.1 Nitrospirota bacterium | reverse complement strand
CGACCCCGGCTGGGGAGGAGGGGGCACTCGAAGTAGGTGTCAGTTCCCACAAAGTCATTCAAGTCCAACTCTTCGACGCTGCAGGCATTCTGCTACTTATAGGGATCGATACCAGCTCTGAGCACATTGACATGCCACCTACCGCCGTTAAAGTCCTGATCTCCCGGTTTGGACTCGGAAATGGCGCCGGCGCCATCCTTGAATGCGCCACCAACCGCACCGACATTGTAAAGCTCGTCGAAATTGCCTCTCCCCGGCTTGAAGTGAGCGGGGGTACCGACCGTTCCAAAGAGTTCACAATCCGCCCAGATTGCCTGCGGACTCACCTTGTGAAGCGTGGCGGACTCCAACTCGCTGGCAGCGTCGTTCTTCGGGCCAACGACCCCGTCGGTACTGGTACAGCCAATCACTGCTGTGAGAAGAGCAAAACACAGCAGGAGTCCAAAGAAAAACGAATGTGATTTCATACGGGCCTCCTTTGGGTGTAGGGGAAATGAAAAGTTAGAATGACAACCCAAAATAGGCTGGAAGCGTCACAGAAGTATCACGAAAGATTAACAAGAGTGACACTTATGAATCACTGGAAGGTTACCGAGCGTTTGCAGGCAAGGGGTGGCAGGATCTCCCCATTTTTCATGCCGGAGACATCTCAGTTGAAATGAAGGAAGGTATATACTCAGCGGTCGGTCCTGTCAACCGGCGGCTAGAAGTAAGGGACGTTCCCGCAGCCGCCCAACGAAGCTATTTTTGCCTCGATGTTCTGCCAGAGGTTCATGCTCTCGAGCTGAGATACTGTGTACCACTGGCTGAACGCTTGGGCAAGTGTGCTGGCGGCATGATCCCTGCCGGCCGCCAGGTCATTACAGTGTAAGCGTAACAGGTAGGGTGTCAGGTAAACGAGGGCTAACTCGCCAACCTTGCGCCCAACATTCTTTTGCCTGTCTGCGGGGGGCACGAGGGGGCCGAACCACGCGTCATACTGTGCCTGATCAATCAACATTTCCAGAGCGGGATACGGTGGTGGATCCCCCCTGGTGAATGTGGTGTATGGGTCATCCCCGTGACTCAGATAGAGGCCCTCGGTTATGAAGTACGGTACAGCGTGCCCGGCCCCTTCCGGCACATGATACACGACCGGAATGTTGACGGCTTTCAGGATGTCATTGAGGAAGCCATTCGTGCAATGGCAACCTGCAGTCCAATGGTGGATGGTAGTATCGGGAGTGGGACCGGGACGCGGCGTCCCCTCAATAATCCGAAAAACCGGGGGAAAGCCTCTATAGAACCAATAACTTTCCCAGTTTGCAGTTTGAACTGGCCCCGCAGAATGGTTGAGGTTCTGTCGACACCACTCCAGAACCCTGCCGATCGTATCGATCCGCGAACTTCCGATGAGATTGTTTGATTGGAGAAAGTTGTAGACGTAGTTTGGTTGTGACGAGAGGCTCTGGCCGCGATCGAACCATTCGCCCGCATAATTTGGAGGTGTCGAATGCAGAATACTGTATCCCCCGTATCCTGAATTCCATTCGTAAAAGTACTTGCTGTCGAAGAGCATGGTGGCAGCCCCGGCCGGGTAACTCAAGATGGACCATGAGACCTTGTGGTTGATTTCCAGATACAAAGTCTGAGCCAGGTAGGCTATGTACTCCAGCCATGCCTCCCTTGATGGAAGGACGGTTATGGGAGGATCGGTGTCCGCGAGGGTGATGAGATTTGGAATTGGATCAACGGGGGCCATCGTGTTCCCTTGCCTGGCAAGCAAGTATGCCTTTTCGAGTTCACGTTTCTGCATTCGAGTCCAGCTCCAGTATCCAAGGATTCCCGTGCTCGTTTCCCACCGTATGTATGATGCGATTCGCGGATGTCGGGCAAGCCAACATTCAACGGGGGTGGGTTTACCAAGGATCCATCGAAAGAAACATCTGATGATGGTAATCCATGACATGGCTCAACTCCCTCTTCCTCAAGTGGGATTCAACGTACAAAAACCCGAGAGTTACATGAGAGAGATTGTAGCCATGATTGGAGGGATTGTCAAGCTCCGGCACTTTGCCATAATATTCAGGGATTCAGTAGAAATGTTAATACTGTGGCATCACCAACCAATCAGACGGTGCAAAGAGTCTGATTGACAACACAAGCGACCCCCCTCCAATTATCTCCCCCAGATTGACATTCTCTTCCGTACG
>QJYE01000092.1 GCA_003235785.1 Nitrospirota bacterium | reverse complement strand
CATTAAACACCACATGGTCCGGATGTTCGGCTAGGCCTTTCTCCATAGAGAGTTCAAATACCCCTTTTTCAGCGCTGGGCATCGTGAAGAATTCGCTTTGCATCACGGCATATTCATGATCGACGGCCGGTAAGCCTTCCGCGGGATCGACCAGAATCAACCCGTACATCCCATTGGCAATGTGGGCAGGGATGTTGGGAACTGGTGAAGCACAATGGTAGATATACAAGCCGGGACTTAACGCCTGAAATGAGAAAACCCCTTCCTGTCCAGGGGCAGCCAAATTTGAACCAGCTCCACCGCCAGGTCCGTTCACGGCATGTAAGTCCATATTATGCGGGAACTTGCTGCTGGCATGATTTTTTAAGTGGAGTTCGACGGTATCGCCCACGCGGACTCGAATCATCGGGCCAGGCACGGTCCCGTTAAAACTCCAAAACTTGTATTGCACGCCATCGGCTAATGTCCCCACATATTCTTTGGCTTCAACGTTGACCACCACTTTCGCGGGAGTTTTGCGGGTAATGGGGGTTGGGACCTCAGGCAACGTGGTTAATTGGGCTTGAACCGTTGGCATATCCTTAGCCCATACTGAAGAGGCCATCCCAGTTAGGGGCATGGCCAGTAAGATGGCGGCGACGATTGGTCGTGCGAATCGCGTCAATTCAGTGCCTGATGTCATGAATCATTTTCTCCTTTTTCGTATGGTTATTGAAAATAAAAACTTTTCTGGATGCTTCAGGGTAGATGATAGGGCAAAATCATGGAAAAACAATGATGTAGATCATCAAAATGAGAAAATTTAAAAAAATGTTCTCTGAGCGGGAGATAGAAAAGTTGAGGCTTGGGACTTTGATGTTAGGGGAAGCCGTGGGGAGCCATTTCTTGGAGGCGAGGAAGATTGAGAATAAGGAGTTGTTTGCCATGGCCGGCGATGAGCTGCTCTTTTTTGAAGCGGCTAAGGATGCGGCTGGTGGTTTCTTTGGTGAGACCTGCCATATCGGCCAAGTCTTGGTGGGTCAGCCGAACAGAAATACGGATGCCGTGGCCTTCTTGAATGCCGGAACGCTCAGCCAGGTTGACGAGGATGGCGGCCACGCGTTGCTCGGCCCGGTCCAACGCAAAGCCTTTGGCATTGTCCTGTGATTCTCGGAGTCGTTGGCTTAAATAATTGATAATTTTGACGGCCGCCTCAGGATTTCGTTGGATAATGTTTAACATGGCCGTTCGGTGAATTTTGATGACGGTCCCCTCTCCCATGGATTGGGCGCAGCCTGGGTGGGAGTCCCCAGAAAATGCTGACGCCTCACAACAAAAGAGATCGCCCGGCATAAGGACCTTGAGGGTGACTTCACGCCCTTCTGGGTTTGATTTCACGCATTTCACATTGCCCTGTTGGACAATATGAAACCAGTCGGCAGCATCACCTTCTCGAAAGATGAATTGTCCTTTTTGAATAGGCACTTCTATGGCGTGCTGGGCTAATTCCTGTCGATCGGTATCGGAAAGACAGGCAAACAGTGGGAGTGAGTCAATGGAGGATTGTGAGGCCATTGAAAGATATACTTAAACTATTTGTTTAGATTTTTAAGTGATGGCGCGTGGGTTGATGCCATAGTGGTCGAGTAATTGTTTCGGCTTTCCACTATGAGCAATTTCTTGAATGCCCATTTTATGCAGCCGGACGCCTTCAGTGGACAGGGAGCTCAAGACGGCATCGCACAGCCCGCCGTGGAGATAATGCTCCTCAACGGTCAAGACCAGATTGTTGGCTGCCTTCGCGGCTTGTTTGAATGTGGCGACATCGATGGGGGCAATGCTGTAGAGATCAATAATGCGAGCCGTATTAGCCCCAGAGGAACAACTAGCTGGGTGACCGTTCCCGGCTTGGGTGGTGGCCCGAATGCTATGAATGCGAAGTTGATCAGCTTTTTGACGAAGGTGTTCTGACGATTGGGTGGCACCAATGGTGGTCACGAACGACTCCTTTTTTACGGAGATTGGGGAAGCAATAGAGGTTGGGTGGAACGGTAACAGACCCCTCTACGCAGGTCAATTTCAAACGGAATTGGGCAGGCTTTTCAATGATCCATCTTTACTTCAGGGACAGTGGAGGTTGAATATTTTTTGGTGTTGCGGGGTTTCGTCCCGGCAATATAAAAAATTGCATAGAGACGATAGGTTGGTAATACT
>QJYE01000191.1 GCA_003235785.1 Nitrospirota bacterium | reverse complement strand
GAATGGAGGCATGGTATGGAGACGCAGTCCCACTTGCTTCGCTTAAACATAATCTCGGCTGGGGAATTGAGCGTCAGTCCGGTTGGCTGGCAGCAGGTGGTGGGCCTTCTTTTTATGTTCGGATGCTCGTTATCCCTCGTGCATTCGAACTGTCAGCTGCTGCTCCAAATTTTCTAAAAAAGGTTGCTCCGCAAATTCAATTTACTTGGTTGCTTTCTTTTGAGCCTCCTGGAAGGAGAGTAGGGGAGTCTGGAGAATTTCTTGTGCGATGGACGAGTTGAGGGTGAGATTTTTTGGACGGATCAAGCCTGATTCCTTGATGGTACATTTTTTAATATTGAAGGTGGGTGTGATGCCAAAATGTTGAAGTAATTTTATTCCCAATTCCCATCGATTAAGACTTTTAGGCCCACCCACATGTAGGATTCCGGCTACTTCTTTATTCGCAAGTTCTAATATGGCATCGGCAAGGGTTTCTACCCATAACGGGCTGCGCCATTCATCAATAAATAGTTGGAAGGGTTTGTCGGTCTGTGTGGCCTGAATGAGCCGTTGAATTTGCCGATCTGGCTTGCCGAGATCGTAGAATAACGACGTGCGAACGATAGTGGCCTGTGGGTAGAGTGTGCGAATCAGGGCTTCTGCTCGGGTTTTGGCTTCTCCGTAGGGATTGATCGGACAGGGCGTGTTTGTTTCAGTATAGGGGGCGGCTGTTCCGTCAAAGACTTGATCGGTTGACAAATGAATGAACCGGATGTGTCGTTCGGCTGCTTGCATGGCGAGGAGGCCAGCGGCAGGGACGATAGCTGAAAGATTGTCACCCTGATCGGAACAGGCGGTATGGATGATGATCTCGGGCCGCACTCGATCCAAGAGCATTCGGATTTCCTCGGGCTGTTGTAGATCACAGACATGAAAGGTAATTCCCGGGATGGCGGTGGCCGCAGTGTGATGGAGTGTGCCGGCTGGGATGAATTCCTTGGCCCGTTGCAAGAGATGGGTTCCCAAAAACCCTGCGCCACCTGTCACTAAGAGTCGTGGTTTCATTGGAGCCTATTGTAGAGCACCGGCTAAAGAAAATCTTGTGCGTGGGTGATGGGTTGCATAGAATGGTATCGATATCGTTGGCAGATTTTTATACGGAGACGATTGAGTATTATGATTGATTTACGCAGTGATACCGTGACGAAACCCACGGTTGGCATGCGGCAGGCCATGGCCGATGCGGAAGTGGGCGATGATGTGTATGGCGAAGATCCCACGGTGAACCGCTTGGAGGCTATGGCTGCCTCCTTGTTGGGGAAAGAGGCTGGCCTCTTTGTTCCGACCGGGGTAATGGGCAATCAATTGTCGATTCGACTGCATACCCAACCTGGGGATGAGGTGATTGTTGAGAGCTCCGCACATATCCTTCGTTATGAGGGTGGATCGGCTTCGTCTTTGTCAGGCGTGCAACTGTGTCCTGTGCAGGGCATTCGTGGGTTGTTGTCTTCCGACGCGGTTGAAGCGGCGATTCGGCGACCGGATTTACATACGCCTCCGACGACCCTTTTGTGCTTGGAACAGACACATAATGTGGGCGGTGGTTCAGTATATCCGCTGGAGACGATTCGTCAATTGACGGACCTTGCCCGTAGGCATGGTCTGGCTTTGCATTTGGATGGGGCTCGGTTATTTAATGCCTCGGTGAAGGCGGGAGTGAAGGTGGCTGAATATGCTCGTTTCTTTGATACGGTGTCGTTTTGTTTGTCGAAAGGGTTAGGAGCTCCAGTTGGGTCGATGGTTGTGTCTGATGCCGTGCGTATTCAAAAGCTTCGCCGATTGCGTAAAGTGTTTGGTGGCGGGATGCGACAAGTGGGAATGTTGGCGGCTGCCGGGATCTATGCGTTGGAACATCATGTGACGCGCTTAGCCGACGATCATGCCAACGCCAAGCATTTGGCGCAGTTGCTCCAGGCCATGCCTGGCGTTGCGGTTGATGTGTCCGCAGTCGAGACGAATATGGTCATGTTCCAAGTGCCGAAATCTTCTAAGTCCACGGAGCACTTACTCAAGGACTGCCGTGAAGCCGGTGTGTTGCTGAATGCAGTTGGTGAGCGGTCCTTTCGGGCTGTGACGCATTTGGATGTTCATCGTGAGGATGTGGATGCTGCCGGGAGAATTTTTGCTCGTGTGTTCGCCAGTGGCTAGATCTTGAAAATGGATTGGGTGTATTGACGGGGAGTGATGACTTGTAAGAAATTTTGGCCACTTGAGAAAAGAGGGGGTTACGTGAGTTCTTTACCAGCTGTTTCGTTTCAACAGATTTCACAGATATTAGAATTGACGGATGAATTGGAAATTTCGCGAGAGGCGGTGGAAATTCCGCTTTCCCCAGAACGTCCAGGTGTTGTCCGTCGGTTGGCCAATGGCAAAATTGAAATTGTGGTGGATGCGGATGTGCCATTTGCTGAATGGTTGCCTACGGTGCCTCAGAAGATTCAGGCGTTGCTGTCAGAAGATGGGGCCTCTGACTGAGGTCTTTGACCATGCGTCAGGGTACAAAGGTTCAGTGATTGATGGCCGTACGTGACCGAGAATGGCCGGGATATACCTTATGGTACTGCTGTCAGGAATGTGGTCGTCTGTGGACGTACCAGGGGACTGATGTGGTGGCGTTAGACTTGGGCTGTTCCTTAGGGCCAGCAGGCGTCGGCGAAGGAGTGTTAGCTCGGATTTGTGCGATTTGCGAAGGCCGGTGCGATGCACCGACGGCCGAAATCTGATCGGGCATTTTGATTATGTATGAGGAAGCCCTGGATAATCAGGAGGCTTGGTGAGGGGGCTTCGGTGGGAAACCACTTCTGTGATTCGTTACGAGCCGACTGTGACAGCCTGGCCTTGCATATCCGTTTCACCTGAGCCACACGTGGTTTTTTCTACGGACCATTCCTGAGGGGTGATTTTTAACAGGTGCCCTTTCAGGGTATAGAACTCGCCTTCTGGAATCTCCACTTGATTGTTCTCGCCGACATTAATGGCGAGTACTCGCTTGCGGTTGTTTGTCGACGTTAATACCAGCCCATTCTCCAATCGTTCCAAGTGGTAGGCCCCCTGTTCATTGACCACGAGGGAATTCGCTTCGATCTTGGCATGCATCTTTCCGCCGGTATCAAAAATGGCAAATCGTACTCGAATGGGCACTCCGCCGGTTTTCCGAAGTTCTAATTCCATTTGGGGAAGTCCTTCGATTTCCACGGTGCCGTTTGAATTGCGATACCAATGTGGTCCGATTTTCACGTCCATGCCCACGATGCCTCCTTCTGAAAAAACTCATGATCAAATTGGAGGGTATTGTACTCACCGGATACGGTTGCTGGCTAGAGGGAATTTTCTTTTCTCCAGGAGTACGGGACAATTATCGGGAAGGTGGCGTTTTTTTGATACGATTCAGGATTAAGGCGATGCAGCCTCCCAAGAGCCCGCCCCCAAAAATCGGTGGTCCCAACTCGATCAATTTGACCTCCCATATCGGCTCTTGAGCCAGCATGAGGTCACGAATACCGCCTTGAATCATGATGACGGCCAGCGCCATTAAAGCGCCAATCATGAACCACCAACGAAAAATTTTAAAGGCTTCCATTGTGAGTCCTTATGAGGAAAGTGGGCGATCCAGTGTTCGGTATTGAATGGCCTCAGCGACATGAGGGGGTTGAATATGTTCGGATTCTGCCAGATCAGCAATGGTTCGGGAAACCCGAAGAATACGTCCATAGGCCCGTGCTGAGAGCCCCAATCGGGTAACCGCGTGCTCCAACAGCGTTTTCCCGGTTTCATCTAATTGACAGTAGGTTGTGACCTGCCGTGGTTTGAGTTGGGCATTATTGAGCGTGTGCTCGTGATGATAGCGTGTGAGCTGACGTTGGCGGGCCTGTATCACGCGATCACGAATCTTGTCCGAACTCTCGCTGGTTGTCGTGCCCGATAATTCTTTGACCGGAACAGCCGGGACTTCAATGTGAATGTCCAGTCGATCTAAGAGTGGTCCGGAGAGGCGGCTGCGGTATCGACGGATTTGATACGGCGTGCAGAGGCATTCATGCGTGGGATCACCGCAATAACCGCAGGGACAGGGGTTCATGGCGACCACTAACATGATTTTTGCTGGAAAGGTCAAACTGGCTTGTGCGCGGGTAAGGGTGACAGTGCCATTTTCCAATGGTTGCCGCAAACTGTCTAATAATGTGCGTTTGAATTCTAACGCTTCATCTAGAAATAACACGCCACGATGAGCCAATGATACTTCCCCTGGTCGGGGAATGGAGCCTCCGCCGACTAACCCAGCTTCAGAAATGGTGTGGTGCGGAGCACGAAATGGCCGAGCCGAGAGGAGGGGGGCTGTCGTGGGTAAATGGCCTGCCACGCTATGGATCTGGCTGGCTTCCAGACATTCCTGGAAACTCATGGGGGGCAAAATTCCAGTGAGCCGTTGGGCTAACATAGTTTTTCCCGACCCTGGTGGGCCGATCATTAAGAGGTTATGTCCACCGGCTGCGGCCACTTCGAGCGCACGCTTGGCTTGGAATTGGCCGACAACATCGGCAAAGTTTTCATCAAGGGTCGGGGAGTGTGGTTGGAAAGTGTCAGGATCGGCCTTCACCGGAGTTAACGCAAGCGCACCCTGAAGAAATTCCACGACTTGTGGGAGGGTGTGGACCCCATACATAGTGGCATGGTCCACCACGCTCGCCTGCATCGTATTATCGTGTGGAAGAATGAGTGCCTGCGGGGGGTATGTCGCCATGGCCATAGAAAGGGCGCCAGGGACCTCTTTAATCCGCCCATCCAAGGCCAATTCCCCGACAAATAAATACGGCGTGACGCATTCTTGGGTCAGGACTCCCTCGGCGATGAGGATGCCAATGGCAATACCCAGTTCCAATCCTGCGCCTTCCTTTTTGATGCCAGCAGGAGCCAAATTGACGGTGATTTTTTTCGGGGGAAATCGAAACCCGATATTTTTAAGTGCCGATCGGACCCGATCCCGGCTCTCTCGTACCGTAGCATCGGGCAGGCCCACAATAGAAAATTGTGGAAGCCCCCCTCCAATGTCGACCTCAATTTCAATAGGGTTCGCCTCTAATCCAACTAACCCCAAGCTATGTACTTTGGCTAACACATGTGATTTCTTTTCATAAGGGAGAAAGCCTTTTTTCGTAATTTCTCAATTCAGTATAGGAGATGTTGAGAGGTGGAACAATGTCATTATTGGTTGGAAAATTCAGGATGGCATCACAAGTAGGTTCAGTGTGGGGGAAGTGTGAAACACAGGTCTGCTGTTCGCCCAAGATGATAAGGGGATGTCACCTGCCTAGGGTTTGCTGAATGATCCGGGTTCCAGAACCGACGAAGAATCGGCTTCGGGCACCTCGAGTGATTGGAGGAGTTCTTCAATTTCCTCGTCCGTAGGCAGAGGCTTCTTATCTTCTGATGATGCCGCAGTTGGATCAGATTCCATATTCGCAGGGAGGATTTTATGAGTTGGGTCTAATAAGGGCTGAGGGTTCCGGTCAAGTTCGTGTTCCTTGGCTTTATTCGTGTTTGGTAAGGGAGTTATCTCTGAAGTTGTCGGGGTTATTGCAGATGATTCTTTTTGGGCTGGGATTGGAGCTGAGTTGGTGTCAGGTTGTTGCTTAGTCGGGGCTAGAGATTTTACGGGTTCAGTTTCGCCGGACGGTGGTGTTTGGGTGCTGTTGGAATGGCTCGGTTTTTTCTCGGATTGCCTAGAAGGTGGAGTAGGGGTTGACGGTAAATGCCTTACGGGTTCTTTTCCCATGATCGAGGGCGGTAGTTCATTTGTCAGGAGATTGTCTGTTTCTAACTGAGGTTCCTGAATATTCACAGGTTCTTGAGGGGAAGCGATGGAAATCTCAGTTTCGACAGGCATTGCCTGCGGCGGTATTTCCTGTGAGATGTTATCCGGTAGCGGAGGAACGGGAGAAAGATAGGGTTCGAATATATCGCGATACCAATACCCCAATGTTCCAGCCACCGCAACCAATGAGATGAGGACAAGGGCAATCCCAATTTTGTTGAATATTTTTGTGTGTTTGGCGTGGACATAATTCAGGGACGTGTTTGGCCGTTGGACCCTGGGTGTTTTTTTGAGGGGTGGTTCCGCTGTGCTCACAACAGGTGCAGGGCCTATGGATGCCTTCTGAGGTTCTTCTGGCGCTTTTGGCGTGGGCTCCTTCGGTTGAGGAGGCACGGACGGAGAGAAGGTGCTGCTTCCATTCAATGGGAGCTTGGCGAGTTGCTGATTGATGATGGTGAGGACATGGGTAGCATCCTGTAATCGCTGTTGGGATTTATTGCGTGTCATCTGGCGAATGAGGTCGCATATGGCTTCTGGGACCGTAACAGGAAAGTCTAAGACGGGATCGGCTTGGTCAAACGCCAATTTTCCCATGATGGATGTTTTGGGGAGGCCAGCGTAAGGTACGGTGCCGGTCAGCATTTCGTACATCATAAATCCCAGAGAATACAGATCGCTACTAAGATTGAGTAGCTCCCCTTTTGCGATTTCCGGAGGTAAATACGGGAGTGGCCGAAGCAGCTCTATGTCACAATTGGACAAAATATCCATCAGGATCCATGATAAACCCAGGTCCATCACCTTGATTTGACCTTGAGGGCCTACCAGGACATGGCCGGGATGAAGGGTTCCGTGGATGATGCCTTGAAAGTGGGTATGGACAAGGACTTCCGTAATCTCTCGAGCCAGCATGAGCATGTCTTGGATGGACAGTGGGCCTTTTTCATAAATCATCTGCTGGAGGCTGGGGGCGTCGAAGAATTCCATAAAGACAACGGGAGTATTGTCTTCTTCCTCGACTTTGAAAATTTTAATGAGATTGGGATGGTCAATCAGCAGCAGGGGCTTTGATTTTTCGATGAAGGCGTTCCCCCGAATTAAGCGGCCGTTGATATGGGAATGGTAGACTTTAATCGCGACTTCTTGACGAAGCCCCATATCATACCCGTAATAAATTGTGCCGGTTTTACCCTTGGCAATCTCTCCCTGGATCTCAAATTTTCCCGCGAATAGTTGTTTCTTCATGAGGGTTTCCACAATTGTTCTCTGCCTTGTATGCGGTGTAAGGGTGTGGTGCTCACCTCAGTGAGACGAAATATTTCCCAGCATAGATTCTCAATCAATGGCGTTCCTGCTCATCTTGTC
>QJYE01000047.1 GCA_003235785.1 Nitrospirota bacterium | reverse complement strand
GGGGCTCATGTTAACAAGGGCTGCAAGCGAATCCACATTCATGGCAGCGTTGTAACTTGAGTGTATAAGCTTGAGAGCCTTTTCGATCTTTGCCACTTTTGTATTTTTCATGGCAAGGGCATACAAGACCGCTGCGTTTTCCCCACACATAATTCTGAACAGCAATTCATAGACGAGCCCCTTGCCCAGTACACTGGATTCTATTGGTGACTGGAGTGCTGATAAGAGTCTCAAGACAACATCCTTAATCATGGGTGATATTGCTGCCACATAAACGCCCCTGTGTTTTTCCCTGCGCTTCAATAGGGAATGATCGATATGCTCGTCCATATGATTGATGATCCGGTTGAGCATGCCCATGTCAATATCTACCATAAGGGCCAACATAGGTTCTTCATAGCTCGCATGGATCTCACATTCAGCGGGAATGGGTACCGAAACGACCAAGTAAGTCTCAGGATTGTAATCGTAGATAGTATTGCCTAAATAAACCCGTTTGGACCCTTGGCCAATCAGTACTATCCCCTGGTTGTAAAGGAAAGGCTGCCGGCCTCTATACCGTACTTCTTTGTAAATTGCCGTGCCGGGCAGGTTGGTTGCGTTTGATCCGTCCAGCGGGGCAAGCATCTCCATCAATGATGTAATCTTATCCAATTCAGCCTGTACACTTGAATGTTTTGTTATTGCGTTTAATTCGATCCGTTCGTCATTTTCGATGAAGCACGTCTGGGCTTCCAATCTGAGAATAAAAACAACTTCAGCAAATCGGTCAGCTTGTTAACGTTGGCATTTTGTTCAAAGCGATAACCGCATTTTAATTTATCACCGTACAACAGGGAATTTTCACTGTCAAGGAGTCCTCTTTGTACTGTGTATATGAGGACTTGTGTCCTAATACGGAGGTTTTTATGAAACATGAAAATGAGAACGCCACCAACCCGCAAAAGGGACTCAGAAGCAGGGAATTCATGGCCATGCTGGCGAGCTGCACCGCCAGTCTGATGGTACCCAGCCTTACCCATGGCGAAGAAAAGGTTGCCGCAGCCACCGCCTCCCGCTCCGACCGGCTGGGCAAACTCCTGCCCCAGCGCAAGCTGGGTTCTTCCGGTCCGGCCGTGACCAACCTTGGCGTGGGCGGAGACCATGTGGGGAGTGCCTTGGAAAAGGATGCGCAGGCCATCATCGAAAAAGCATTGGAGGAGGGAGTGCGCTTCTTCGACAACGCCCCCTTTTACGGCAGTGGGAAATCTGAGGAACGTTATGGAAAATTCCTCACTCCCAAGTACAGGGACGTTTCCTTCGTTATGACTAAAACCTTGGCCACAAACAAGAAGGATGCCCTGAAGGATCCAGACGGTTCCCTCTCCCGCATGAAGAGCGACTTCGTGAACCTATGGCAGGTGCATGCCCTTACTATCCCGAAGGATGCAGAAGAGCGTGTCAAAAACGGTGTGCTCGACGCCTTTCTCGAAGCCCAAAAAAAAGGCAAGGTCAGGCACATCGGCTTCACCGGCCATAGCTCTTACAAAGCCCACCTCAAGATGCTGGAGGAGCTCAAAAAACGGGGTGTGGAGATGGACGCCTCACAGATGCCGGTCAACCCCGCCGACCCCCACTTCGAGAGCTTCGTGACCCACGTGGTGCCCAAGTGCGTGGAGGCGGGCATCGCCGTGCTGGCCATGAAAACGCTGGCCTATGGACGTTTCTTCGGAGGGAACAAGGGCTGGCGTCACACGGAAGTCTCCGTCAAGCAGGCGATACCGGCGATTCTTTCCGTAGAGGATGTCTTCGGCTTCGTGTGATCCCTGCCCATCACCTCCCTTGTCAGTGGTATGGAAAGCGTCCAACAGGTTTCCCACAATGCTGCCATTGCGCGCAAAACATGGAACTGGAACCAGGCCGAACGCCAGAAACGCATAGACGCGGTGGCCCCCATCGCCGGCCCGGATCTCGAGTTCTAGAAGAACTGAATTTCCTCCGCGCGGCAAAGAACTCCAACCGAGTTTCACGTCGCTTGCGGACTGGGGAAATTGGCAGAAGGGTACGCTGGGACCGAATTTGGCCGGTGGAAGGGGCTGTGGTGACTGGAAATTGGGTACGATGTGGAAGTGGCCTTTGGATAAATCCTCGTGACCAGTAAATCTGCATTTGACCAATGGATTATTTTACCTTTCGGAATGGTTCACAAATCCAG
>QJYE01000336.1 GCA_003235785.1 Nitrospirota bacterium | reverse complement strand
GGGATTCAATGGGTTCCCACCCTTGCGGACCTATTGTTTGTAGGAGCGTGAGTCAACGAAAGCCGGGTTGACTGTTTATGGGCACCGACAACATTGATCGTGAAGCAAGGAACTTTTCGCCTCGATCGACTCCTCAACGAGTTGAGCTAGGGGCCGTGGTGTTCACAGGATTATTGCACCCTTTCTTTACTCATTTCGGGGCCAAGGGACTATTTATTTTCTTGGCATCCGTCTTCTGGATTGGTTATGTCGGTTGGCGGATTCGTCAGGACTCACGCCTGTGGGTGAAGTGGGGTTTTCAGGCCGAGAATCTTTTGCCGGCGTTCCTCTGGCCCACTGTGGTCTTTGTGGTCGCGACCGGTGCCATGGCCTGGTATGGGGTGTGGTCTGGCCGACTGTTCTGGCAGGAACACATCCTCTTTCTGCTGCTGCTCTACCCTGTATGGGGAATTCTCCAACAGTTTCTTGTCCAGGCACTGGGTGTCGCCAACCTCATGGAACTTTTCCCAAAACAGGGTTGGGTGGTGGCCATGCCTGTGGGAGCGGTGCTGTTTAGTCTGGTTCATTATCCAAATGGATGGCTGATGATCGCGACGGGTTTAATGGCTTGTCTCTTTATCCCCTGCTATCTGCGTGATCGAAATCTTTGGCCGTTAGGCTTGTATCATGGATGGCTCGGAACCTTCTTTTATCTGTGGGTACTCGGGAAAGATCCCTGGATGGAAGTGTTTGGAAGGTAGAATGGCCGACTCTTTTGAGTAGGATGGTGTCAGGGTAGGTAGCGGCATTGCATTGACATCTGATGTTAGTTGAAATAGCATCAAAGCATCATGGCAAGGACAACCCTTGATATCGATGCACCTATTCTAAAGGAACTCAAAAATCTTCAAAAAAGAGAACATCGTTCGCTTGGTCAGCTCGTCTCAGAATTATTAGCAGAAGCATTAGAGCAACGAAAATCTTCCAAGCCTTCGCCGACTCTGAGTTGGGTGTCACGGCCTATGCAGGCCCGTGTGGATCTGGGAGATAAAGAAGCGGTGTACGCGGCTTTGGATGAGCCGTCGTCGTGAGTTATTCCCTGGATGTGAATCTTCTTCTTTACGCATCTGATCGTTCAAGCCCATTTTATGAAAGAGCGGGGACATTTCTACAGGAATGCGCGACCGATTCCGAGTTGTGTTATCTTGCTTGGCCGACGGTGATGTCTTATCTCCGAATGGCCACTCATGCTCGTATTTTCAGGTATCCTCTCTCCCCCACAGAAGCGTTAAATAATATTAAAATGTTTTTGGGATTTCCTCATATTCAGACCCTGTCGGAGGGAGAAGGATTTTTGCAGATTTATGAGGAAATCGCTGGCGCGATTCCCGTGCGCGGCAATTTGGTCCCAGACGCCCATCTGGTGGCGTTGCTCAAACAATCTGAGGTTAAAACCCTCTATTCGAATGACACGGATTTTCGAAAGTTCTCCTGGCTAACCGTAAAGAATCCACTGATCTAGCTCCTTTTTTTTAAAGAAAGTCTTCCGGGGTAAATGGTCCTGGGGACGCTTGAGTTGTGGGTTGAAGCAAGGACAAAAATTCGGTATGTACATTGTAGTTGTTCGTCGTCGTTTTTCTGAATGAAAATAGGGAGCCTTTGATATGGAAAATAATCCTCTCGTCATTTCTGATCAAGAACGCTTAGCACTGCTGTATGAACGGTTCCGGGATGTGTGTTTGGTAGAGAAGGAAGTGTGGACCGAGATTTATATGCCTCGTCAAGTCGAGAAAGGCATGGTGCTCACCAATCAACATGAGTGTTATGAGGTACTGATTGATGACCCGGCAATCGAAGATGCCTTGGAAGCCAATATTCCCTTAGGGGCCAAGTCGTTAGGTGCGGCCATTGCGGAATATAAAGATCACATTTCGTTTAGAAAGAAGTCGTAACAGGTCTGCAGTCAGCAAAATTTTCGTGAAGCGTAATATTTTGCGCCTCACATCCCGCCCCATGGGCCTTCCCGCCAGGATGGATTCCCGATAAAAACTGGGGCTGTTGAAAAAAGCCGCCAGCGGCGTTCTCGCCAGTTTTCCGTGCTCACGTACTGGAAGTACGCTCCGCGCGCAAAACTGGCTGCGGCCTTGCTGGACGAACTTTTTTGAACCGCCCCGAGGCTTCTGATATCCCACGTACCTGTGGGCCTATATGCCATTCGA
>QJYE01000545.1 GCA_003235785.1 Nitrospirota bacterium | reverse complement strand
CTGTAGCGGTGAAATGATTGGGGAAGGGAGTTATTACACAGCCTGGACCCTAAGCGGACATTCAGTTGATGTAACTCTTAGCCTTTAAAATATTAATCAGCGGGCCACAGGTTCTATCCCTGCACGACCCACCAATTTAATCAATGAATTAGGTCGTTCCTCCCAAGACCCTCTTTTCCACCAAAACTGTTTTAATTTTATTTACCGAAGTTGGGTGGCGGTATTTTCCCTCTATTTTATTACTGCGTTTTGAGTTATTGACCTTACAGTCACAGGAAATTAGCTTCTGTCCAAAGTTTTGCGGATTTTTGATAGTCGAACCTTGCCAAATATCATTAAAATTTCAGGATTTGGATGGTAAAAATGAATGATGCTAAGCTCCTCGACTCATTACTCACTTTTCTTGTTTCTACAATGGGGGTTTTATGCAACGTCTGTCTTTTTTAATCCTTGGAGCATTCGTGCTCATGTCTTTGCCCATCGTGGTCCAGGCCGCAACTCCATTCGTCCAGGATGCCGAGTACTATATCCTCGAAGCTCAGAATGGGGAGAAATGGAAGGCCGAAGATAGGGAACTCGATAAAAAACTTGAGGCCCTGCGCAAAAAATACGCAAAGCCTCCTAATCTGATCCACATCATGTGGGATGATACCGCCTATGGTGATGTCGGGATTCCAGCTATCCAAAAGGTCCGGGGGTTGGAGACACCTAATATCAACCAATTTGCTGCCGAGGGTATCCTCTTTACCCGAATGTACACTGAAGTCGGCTGCACCCCTAGCAGAGCAGCATCTGCTACTGGCCGCCTTGCGGTTAGGAGCGGCATGTACAACATTGGCATGTTGCTTGAGAGCCACGGGATGCGCGGTGAGGAAGTGACGATTGCCGAGGTGCTCTCACAAGCAGGTTATGCTACCGCTTTCCATGGCAAATGGCATCTTGGGGATGTAGAAGAAAGTTATCCCCATAACCAGGGATTCGATGAGGCTTTCTTTACCGGATACAACCAAATTCTCTCACTCAATAACAAGATCGCCGAGGGAGCAAACGCCTCAATCGGCCTCATGGAAGACATGTTGCCACCTGATCCCTACAAACTGGACAACACGTTTGTAACGAAAGGGTGGATTCAAATTGCGGAGGGCAAGAAAGGTGAAAAGGCACGGCAATGGGGCGACAACACCCATGCGACATACATGAAAATTGACCCTGAAGCCCAGAAACGCACGTTGGCATTTATCGAACGGAACGCCAAGGCTGGCAAGCCTTTCTATGTCGCCAATTGGCCCAACCTGACGAGCTTCATACCTAACCCCAAGAAATGTTCGCTGTCGCGAAGCATTTTGCAAGATGGCTTACAGTGTAACATTGATCCCTTCATTGGAAAGTTAATGGCTAAGCTCAAAGAACTTGGCATTGCGGAAAATACGCTCGTTGTCGCCATGGCCGATAACGGACCCATGTCCCACAACCCACCCCCAGGGCTCGGCATGGCTGAAACCATTTTCCGCGGTGGTAAAGGAGATTTTCTCGAAGGCGGTGTGCGCGTTGTGGCGCAAGCCTGGTGGCCAGGGATGATTCAACCTGGGCAAGTCATAGGGGATATCATCCATGAAACGGACCTGTTCACCACCTTTGCCCGACTTGGTGGCGCGTTACAATATATTCCTACCGATCGCGTCATTGACGGCATCGACCAGACGGCTTTGCTGGTTAACGGCGACACCCACGGACGCCGGGACCACGTGTTCATCTATGCAGGACCGCGACTCGGAGCGACTGTCAAGGGTAATTTCAAGCGCCACTGGATCTCACCAGACCCGGTAGGAGAGGCAAGTGGCATCCCTGCGGCATTCTATTTCCTCCCTGCAGATCCGCGTGAGAAATCTCCTATGTTAGTAAATATGATCCACCTCAAAAGCCCATTTAACCGTATGAGGGCGCGGCATGAATTGTGGAAGAAAAAGTATCCCGATTCCCACGAGGTTCATGGTATCCCTTGGAGAGGTATCGAAAATGCTCCGCCCGAAGTTCAAGATCTGGCCAAGCCAAGATTGGATTTAAAGAAACTACCCTTTGATCCATTGGAATACATTGAACAACTTGATCAGCTCCCCTTTGATCCAGACATGGATCCAGCTTTGGGAAACTAAAGTGTATCGGCCACCCCCTCTCGTCGTTAGATGGGAGGGGGTGCTT
>QJYE01000258.1 GCA_003235785.1 Nitrospirota bacterium | reverse complement strand
CTCTCCAATGAGATGGCTCGTGAGATAATCCACGGCTTCCCATGCCGGCATTGTTCCGGAATTGACTAATGCATCCATTAGGTAGGACATCCAGTTTCGCGATTGAGACCGAGTCATGGCATTCATGATTCATTCCTCTGCAGGCATTCTTTGGGTGTTGAAAAGTCGCCTGATAATTGTTGATGAAGGAGTCTGCTTTTAGGGCGGGACTGTTGACATATGAATTCGTATAGTAACGTGTCACCGATTTTTGGTCAATTTTGGTAGGCACCCAACATGGAATGATTTGGCCTTGGCCTTGACCATCCATTTTTCAAGGACTTAGAATGCCAAATCAGTTTGTCAAAAAATAACGAAAAATCAAAGAGTTACTTTAGCGGTTGTTCCTTTGTTTGGACGTTGTCTTTCTCGGATATTTCCCGGCAATAGATAATTAATATTTTTACCTAGGAATTATAGATGAGAATCAATTATGACAAAGGCGGATTGATTAGTCCTCTTCGAGCCAAAGCTCAAGCCCTGCAGGATTCTGTGAGCCCGGAGAAACGGGCAAAGGTCATGTTGGTCTTCCCTCCCGATTGGTATCCCTCGGAACCCTATCTCAGCCTTCCTACCTTAACTGCTTTTCTTCGTCAAGCCGGGCATGAAGTGGTTCAAAAAGATGTGAATCTTGAGATGTACGATTGGTACTTTAGTGGGGACTTTTTGCGTCGCGTGCTCAAAAAGGTGCCCCAGCAGTTGGATCGATTGAAAAAGGTTGCGAGAACCCGTGATTTGACGGATGCAGAAGTCGAGCTACAGCTTGCGTTGTGTGACTGCACTCGTAGCCGGATCGGAGAGCTCATCGACAAAGCCGAAGAAGCCAAGAGGATTGTGCGCACGCCGGAATTTTATGAGAGTGACAAGCTGGAATGGGCCATCGGGGTGTTTCGGGAGGTCACGTCCACAATTTCTCTGGTGTATGCTCCTGCCAGAATCTGTATGCCTCCGATGGAAACGGATCTCTCCTATAAGCTCTTCATGTCGTCAGAGGTCTTAGATGCGGTGTATGACTCTCAAGTCAATGTGTACCGAGATGTGTTTGAGCATATTTTAAAGCCGGCCATTATTGCGGAAAAGCCTGATGTGATTGGCATTTCGATTGTGCTTCGACAACAATTGTTTTCCTCCATGACCTTTTGTGCGCTGATCAAAGAACAGTTCCCGGACATTCATGTCACGATTGGGGGCAATACTGTCACTCGTTTCCGTGAGGTGCTTCCGACTCTCCCGAAACTCTTTGCGTTGTTCGATAGTGCCATTGTCTATGAAGGGGAGACCGCGTTGCTGCGATTAGTGGAAGGGATTGCGAATGGGACGGATCTCTCACGTGTGCCGAATCTGATGTATCGGGATGCGACCGGTATTCATGTGAACACCGAAACCTTTGCTGAGAACATGGGAGCCTTGCCGCCACCCGATTTTGACGGGTTGCCCCTGGAACAGTATTTTGTGCCGGAACCGATCCTGCCGTATTTGGCGACGCGGGGCTGTTATTGGGGACGTTGTGAATTCTGCGATCATGGCGAGGGCTATACGGCCGGATATCGGACGAAAAAGGACTGGCAGATTATTGAAGAATTAACCTTTTTGAAGAAAAAATATGAGGCACGGCATTTTCATTTTACGGACGAGTCGTATCCGCCAGCCCTCTTCCGCAAGGTGACGAGGAAGCTTGTGGAGTCCAAGTTAGATATTGCCTGGACCACCCATATTCGATTCGAGAAAAGTCTTTTGGATGATGCGGTGTGGCAGGACGCCCAGGATTCAGGCTGCAAGTATTTGCATATGGGCTATGAGTCGGGGAGTGAGCGGGTTTTGCAATTGATGGATAAAGCGACGACGACGGATATTATTCAGCGCAGCTTGGAGCTGTCTTCACGCCATGGTGTCTGGAATCATGTGATGGGCTTTTTCGGGTTTCCCGGGGAAACCTATGAAGATGCCAAGTTTTCGACCCAATTTCTGGAAGACAACCGAGAGCATGTCCATTCGATTGGGTTTGGTACCTTTGATTTAAGCAAGCATACACCGGTGGCCAAGAATCCTGAAAAGTTTGGCATCACATTTTATCAGAATCCTGATTGGGATTTGGCCATGGATTATTACTTTACCGTCAAAAACGGTCTGAGTATCGAAGATGCTGAACGGGTTTTTGAAGA
>QJYE01000050.1 GCA_003235785.1 Nitrospirota bacterium | reverse complement strand
AAACGTCAGGATCTGACTCAGTTGTTCGCCAAAGAGCGTTTTTTCCGGTTCGGTGAGTTCTAGCCGGGCTAAATGCGCCACATGCTCAACTTCATGCTGAGAAATACCTGCCATTTATGATCCTTGAAGATTCAGGAACAAGAATTCGAAGCGGGATAAAACTATTCAAAAAGCTGGCTAAAACGCACACGTATTTTTACCATGAATTTCTAGTTAAAAGCTACTTGGGGGAACATTCCAAATAAAGAGAACACCGACGCGGCTCTTTTAAATTAGGCCTTGGCCGCAAAAAACCCCTCATCAGCGAAACTCACATATCTTCCATCACCGATGACGATATGGTCTAACACGCGGATCCCTAAAATCTCGCCTGCCGCGATCAACCTCTGCGTAAGGGCATGGTCTTCCTCGCTGGGCCGAGGGTCTCCACTGGGATGATTGTGAACAAAAATGATCGCCGCTGCCGATTCCCGGACAGCCAGATTAAAGACTTCCCTGGGGTGAACAATGCTCACCGTTAAGCTTCCTTGGGACACCGTGAAATCCCGAATGACCATATGCTTGGCATCTAGCAACACCGCTTTAAAGACTTCATGGCGAAGATCCCTCAGTAAGGGGTAATAGTGCTGGAAAATATGTTGGCTGCCTTGAATCTGCTTTCCTTCAGATAACGGAGCGGACAACGCCCGTTTCCCCAATTCCACAGCTGCCAAAATTTGGGCAGCTTTGGCCGGACCAATACCAGGAACCGTACAGAGTTCGTCCAAGCTGCGATTGGCCAGACCGCGTAAACCCTCAAGTTTAGTGAGTAAATCCATGGCGACCTGGACCGCTGAGGAATCGGGTCGCCCACTGCGAAGCAAAATTGCCAGAAGTTGCGCGTCAGACAATCTTTGCGGACCCTGGGATAGCAACAATTCCCTCGGGCGTTCTTGCTCCGGCCACGACAGAATTCCCTTTTTTATGCTCCCGGACTTCATTTTCCCCTTGCCCTTGTAAAATATCGCCCCACGGGCTCCACTATACGCAGGGAATTTTTCCTCCGTCAAAGCTGCCTTTTCTGGCAAATAATCCTTTGCGATTGTTGGCGTTTTGGTGTCTATGCTATGGTCCCATCCTCACATGCTGACCTCCTCAATACGAATAATTACCGGGCACTTGAAAGGCCGAAAAATTCCGACCCTCCAGGGGCAAGGCATTCGACCCACGTCGCTCCGATCACGGGAAGCCTTATTTTCCATTTTAGGCTCGAGCATTGCTGGAGCCACGGTCGCCGACCTGTTTGCCGGAAGTGGCGCGATCGGACTTGAAGCCTTAAGCCGTGGCGCGGCAAAAGCCGTGTTTGTCGAGCAGCATTCTGAAGCCGGACAGACAATTGAAAAGACCCTGCGTCAATTCAATGTAGCCACACACAGTCGCGTGCTCATTCAAGATGTGGCTCTCGCCATTAAAAACCCGCTTTTGGTAGGATGGCGACCTTTTGATGTCCTCTACTTTGACCCGCCCTATCGATTTGAGCATAGCCTAGAGCTTCTCATGCAAATCGCCAACGCTGAATTGGTTGCTAAGACTGGCCATATTATTTATGAACATTTTGCGAAAATGACGCCACCATCCTCTCTGGGACCATGGGCACTTACCCGAACTGCCAGGTATGGCGAGACGGCATTGTCCTTTTATCGACACGAGTCACACAACCATCTCGCATCACAAACGCAGGCTTAAACGATGACCATTGGCATTTATCCAGGCACCTTTGATCCGATTACCCGCGGACATGCCGACGTCATTGCCCGGAGTCTGCATGTGGTCCAACAAGTGATCGTGGCCGTAGCCCCAAACCCCCGAAAAGCCCCATTATTTGACCTCAAAGAACGCGTCGAACTGGCTAAGATTGTCACCCGTGATCTCCCGGGGGTTGTCGTGGAACCCTTTGAGGGTCTCCTGGTAGAGTATGTGCGTCGACGGGGGGCTCAAGCCATCATCCGAGGACTTCGAGCGGTCTCAGATTTCGAACATGAATTTCAAATGGCCTTGCTCAATAGGAAACTCGACCAAAACTTAGAAACCATGTTTCTGATGGCCAGTGAAGAATATTCGTACCTGACGTCCAGCATGGTGAAAGAAGTGGCGTTGGTTGGAGGTCCTCTCCATGACTTTTTGCATCCAGAAGTGGCCGAACGCCTCAAAACCCAAATACGGAATACTCCACGATGAAACTCGCAACCCGAACCACACGCATTACCCCTTCCCCAACATTGCAACTCTCCGCCACCGTGAAAGCCCTCATGGCCCAAGGGAAGAAAGTTTTTGACTTTACGGCAGGCGAACCGTCATGTGATTCGCCGGATGAGGCCAAGGCAGCCGCCATCAACGCCATTCAAGCCGGGTTTACCAAATACACGGCGGTCACGGGTATTGATGAACTGAAAGATGCCATCATCGAAAAATTTAAACGTGACCAGGGACTCGCCTACTCCCGCTCACAAATTGTGGTCTCTTGCGGCGCCAAGCACACCCTCTTCAATTTGGCTCTGGCCTTATTTGAAGCTGGAGATGAGGTGATTATTCCGACACCCTACTGGGTTTCCTACCCCGAGCAATTACTCGTGGCTGATGCCACCCCGGTATTTCTGCCGACCTCGGAAGCCAAGAATTTTGCCATTGACCTTTCAGCCTTAAAAGCCATCATCACCGAACGAACCAAAGCAATCATCCTCAATTCCCCTTGTAACCCAACCGGGAGTATGTATGATCGAGAGACGCTTGAGGGCATCGCCAAATTGGCTATTCAACACAACCTCCTCGTGATTTCCGATGAGATTTACGAAAAAATGGTCTATGATGGCCATCAACATCATTCCATCGCCACGGTCAATCCCGACATGGTTCAACACACGGTCATTGTCAATGGCGTCTCAAAAACCTATTCGATGACGGGCTGGCGCATCGGCTATGCTGCCGGGCCTGAGCCTATCCTCAAGGCCATGGGCAATATTCAAAGCCAAAGTACGTCCAACCCCACATCAATTGCCCAAAAAGCTGCGGTAGGGGCACTGCAAGGCGGATCGGCATTTATCGAGAACATGGTCAAAGAATTAGATATCCGACGACACGCCCTGGTGGAAGGGCTCAATCATATTCCTGGGGTTCACTGTCCCATGCCAGCCGGAGCCTTTTATGCCTTTCCCAACGTCAGCGCCTTGTTGGGCCGCCGCTTTGGAGGCAAGACCTTGTCCACCCCATTTGATCTGGCCAACTTTTTCCTTACTGAAGCAAGCGTGGCCTGCGTGCCAGGCGAACCATTTGGCACGAATTCCCATCTCCGGTTTTCCTATACCGGCCCGTTAACGGTGATTGAGGAAGGTCTGCGCCAGCTGAATCGCGCCATTGCCCGACTGGAGTAACCCCTCCTCCTTCACAGACAACAGTTTGCCGCGTTCCCCAGAATAACACTGATCCCTCTTGACCTCTATAAAAACTGCCTTATCTACGTGAGACCAGTGCCGTGGGCACCTTTAGAGATCGATCTTCTTATTGAGGAGGTAATACGTGCCGATTTACGAATATGAATGTACCAGTTGCAGAAAACGGTTCGAGCTCCAACAAAAAATGACAGACCCCACCATCCAGACCTGTGACCAACTTGGTTGTGCCGAAGCGAAACCCGTGACGAAAGTTATTTCCGCCCCGGCTATCATGTTTAAGGGAACCGGCTGGTATGTGACTGATTATTCCGACAAGCTCAAAGAGCCCGGCGAGAAATCTGAAAATAAAGGCGAAAAAACCGAAGTCAAAAGCGAGGCGACGCCCTCTGACGGCAAGGGGACTTCGGAAAGCAAGTCGAGCACTGAAAGCTCATCCAGTAGCAGTAGTAAAAGCGGCGGGAGTAACAGTGACTCTTCAACAGGTTCATCCAGCTCACCTAGTTCGTCCAGTTCCTCTAGCTCATCGGGTGCGAGTACGACTTCACCCTCATCCAGTTCAACCACCTAAACCTCTCCCTCTCCAATGGCTCAGCTCATACCCCTGAGTTGAGCCTTCTAAGCAAGGAGGCGACGTGCCCTATTTATGACATACCTCAAGAATCCTAACTGACCACCAGATCTTCTAACACCTGCACCCAAATTAATTCAGCGAGCTTTCGGTAGCCCGCTTCAGTTAAATGCAACCCATCATTGGAATATTCACGAGCAAGGGCTTGAGTGCCAACCTCACAGGTCTTCCCAAACAAATCCACTACGGGAATGTGTCGCGCCTGGCCGAGATCTTTGATCGATTGATTAAGCCTCACCCGTAAAGCAATGGCTCGCTCCACGGCAGGAGTGAGCATTCTGACGGCTTGCCCCTCTTCGTCATCCTCAATCTGACCGGCATGATCTCGCAAAGAGGGCACTGTGACGGCCACAGGAAGCAGGTCGTGAGCTTGCGCTTGTTCATAAAAAAAGTTGAGATTCTCCAAAATTCTGTCTGGAGGAATTCCCCAACCTAAATCATTGGTTCCTCCAAGAATAATGGCCACGTTTGGCTGATCGTCCAACACCTCCTCTTGAAATCGCAATCGCATATCCTGCGTCGTTTCGCCACAGACACCCTGAACCCTCACCTGTCCCTTCGCCCCGAGCCGTTCTTGGATGTAGGTGCCATACGGAATATTCGCCACCACTGGCGAACGAGGATTGGGGGATTGAAACCCCAAGGTCAAACTATCTCCAAAACACACAATTTTCAGAAATGTTGCTTGATGACTCATAATTTATAAATTCTCATCTTCGGCCATGCGACACACGTGGTCATCATAACAAAAAACCCTTTCAGTTAACTGTTTCCTTGGATCGGCTTGACAGGCTCAAGCGGCCTCGTTACCCTCACGGGGTTAGCCAACGTGCCTCCTACTCATGCGGTCCATCGGACCCATGAAATCTTATCCTTAATAATTACTTTAGAGGGAACCGTATGATGAAGCCGATGTTGTGGAATGTTCAACGATCAAAACAACTCTGCATGGTGATGATGGCCGGGCTCTGGGCCCTTGGATTGACTGGAACGCTCGCAAGCGCCGCCTCAAAGGACTCCTTTCGCGTGGGTGTCCTCGACCCTCAAACAGTCATTGAACAATCTAAATCTGGCAGTCGCGCCTTGGCAGGCCTGAAAGAGCATGCGCAAGCCCGGGAAACGGTCATGAAGAATGATCAAAAGGAATTAGAAGCCCTGCAAGAGGATCTGAAAGCCAGCCAAGATACACTCAGCGCCGAAGAACAAAAGCGGAAGCAAGAACGCTTCGCTCAAAAGTATCAGGAATGGCAAAAACGAGGACAGGAATTTCAGGCTGAGCTGGGCCAAAAGCAAAAAGAACTCGTTCAGGAATATATGCAGAAAATCGAAGAGGCGACCAGCATCGTGGCCAAACGCCATGGCTTCGATATCGTCATTGACAAAGGGAGTGAGTCTACCCTCAAAATTGTCCTCTATCAACGAGATGGGCTCGATCTCACCAACGAGGTCGTCAAGGAATTCAATAAGCGCTATAAATAGGTCAGTCAGGCCTGAGAACCAGAATAAAAAACCCTCTGTGAGTGTCTACTCACAGGGGGTTTTTTCTTCGCCACGCTTGAACAACTATCAACTCAGGGTACTCTTGGGCGTGAGGCAGAAGAATTGGGCCCCCTCTCATCATGTGATCACTATGCCTTACATCCACACAACCCAATCTTCTTCAACCATTACAGAATGGTTGCCAGAATGGTACGATTGCGCTCGGTGGAACGTTCAATCCTTTTCCCATAAGGAAGCTGCCCTCATGTTCACACTCTTTGGATTGGGGTTTTTAATTGGCATGCGGCACGCCTTTGAAGCAGATCATGCGGCCGCAGTTGCCACACTGGCGACCAGAAGCCACTCCATTGGCCATGCCATTCGACAGGGTGTCGTGTGGGGGCTTGGACATACGCTCACCCTCTTACTCTGTAGCTCGATCATCTTTTCACTCGAATCAACCATTCCAGAGCGTTTCGCTCAGGGGTTGGAATTCTTAGTTGGTTGTATGTTAGTAGGCTTAGGAATCGATGTAGTAAGAAGACTCATCAAAGAACGCATTCATTTCCATGTCCATCAACATCGCGATCAAATCCATTTCCATGCTCACTCACATCAAGGCGAATCGAAGAACCATCAGTCTTCCGCCCATCAGCACATCCACCCACAAGCCTTTCCCTATCGAGCCCTATTGATTGGATTTATGCATGGAATGGCAGGCTCCGCTGCACTCATCATTCTCACCTTGCAGACGACATTTTCCCCGTTCACCGGGCTCATCTACATTGTCATCTTTGGCTTGGGGTCTATCGCTGGCATGGCCGCACTCTCATTGATCATCGCACTTCCCCTCCGCTATTCAGCTCATTCATTCACCTGGGCACACAATGGACTCCAAGGATGCGTAGGTGTCATCACCATCATTATTGGAGCCACCATCCTGTTGAACACAGGCACACTCCTTCTCAACTAACACATCACAAATTCTCGACAGCTTGTAAAGATTCTCGCTGTGGAATCTTCAAACATCACAAGTCACAGAATTTAGTCATAATGGAGTTGAGAAATACACCAGGTCAAAATTGAATGAGTGGCCAAATGATACGTGGGCTTTTAGCGGAAAGTGGTGCGCCCGACAGGAATCGAACCTGTGACCACCGGCTTAGAAGGCCGATGCTCTATCCAACTGAGCTACGGGCGCAACCAAAGAACAGATACGTGGTGAGGAGTCAGAAGTACGGAGAGTTGGGGAAAACCGGACATGAGATTATCCGTCTGTCTCATATGTCGAAAATTTGGTCGGGGCGAGAGGATTTGAACCTCCGACATCCTGCTCCCAAAGCAGGCGCGCTACCGGGCTGCGCTACGCCCCGACTGATGATGTGGCTTCTAGGTTTCTTTTGAGAAGATCGATGGCGAGGCGCAAGGCCTGGCCCCGATGACTGCAAGAATTTTTTTCGTCAAGCGTCATTTCCGCCAAAGTTTTTTGAGCATCTGGCACATAGAACACTGGATCATACCCGAATCCTTCGCTCCCGTAAAATCGGTCGGTTATTTGGCCCTGCAACACCCCTTCAACGACCTCTGCCTTGCCTTGCGGATCTGCCAACGCCATCACCGTGATGAACCTGGCGCCACGCTGCTCAATGGGAATATCTTGAAGTTCCTTTAATAATTTTTGGCAATTATCGGCATAGGTAGCCTGGTCGCCT
>QJYE01000063.1 GCA_003235785.1 Nitrospirota bacterium | reverse complement strand
GAGATAAATCGCCCAGTTCTTGTTGCAGAATGGCCAGCGCATTGATAATGGCTATTCGTGCGTTGGCCTTGCCCTGTTCCACAGTTAAGTCTCGGCCGAGTTTTCCCGGCTGGAGAATCTTTCCTTCTTGAACCGGCAGGACGCCACTGACAAATACGAGATCCCCCGCTTGGCAGGCCGGCACATAGGACCCGACCGGGCGCGGGGCTGGAGGGAGCGTCACTCCCAATCGCTGTAGGTTGTCGACAATTGTCATGGATGAAACCAGAAAAATAGAGATTTATGAAGGCTGCTTGGACCGAGGCCGCCGTTGATATTGATCGACAGCTTTGTTGTGTTCGGCCAAGGTGGCTGAGAATTTATGACTGCCATCATTGCGTGAGACAAAATACACAAAATCGCTAGGGGTTGGATAGAGGGCCGCTTGAATGGCCGCCAGTCCGGGATTGGCAATAGGTCCCGGGGGTAGACCTCGCACTCTATAGGTGTTGTAGGGGCTATTGACTGAGAGGTCGGCCTTGCGAATATTCCCGTCAAAATATTCCAGGGCATAAATCACCGTCGGATCACTTTGCAACGGGATGTTTTGTCGCAAGCGATTATGAAACACTCCGGAAACAAGCGGACGTTCTGAGGCCAGACCGGTTTCCTTTTCAACGACAGAAGCCAGGGTAAGCACTTCCTGCAGTGTCATCCCCATCGATTCGGCCTGCGCGAGTAATTCCGGCGTAACCATTTCATGAAAACGATTGACAAAGGTTCGGACAATAAACTCTGGTGGGGTGTAGCGCGCAAATCGATAGGTATCGGGAAATAAATAGCCCTCCAACGTGGAGGCCTTGATGTTCAAACTCGCAATAAACGCTGAGTCCCGATTCAGCCGCAGAATCTGGCCTTTGTCGGCCAAGCCCTTTTGATCCAGAATATCCGCGATTTGGACGACATTGTAGCCTTCCGGAATGGTCACGGAATGCTGATACACGTCACCGGCGACTAACTTGGCCAGCAACTCCGTAGGCCGCATGCCCGCATGCAGTTCATATTCGCCAGGGATGATTTTTCTATCGACTTGCTGAACCCGCCCCAATGCTTGGAAGAACCATTCAGGTCCGAGGAGTCCCTTTTCTTGAAGAAGATGTACGACTTGTGTAAAGGCCGTGCCGGGAGGAATATCAACAATTTGGACAGGCGTTGAAGAACCGATGGGCTTGTTGAATGTCACAAACCCGAAGATGGCGAGGAGACCGACGATTCCAGCCAACAGGCCACCTCGTACCAGTTTGCGGAACACCTTCATCTTACTAACTCCTCCCCTTCATGAGATCCTTGTCGGTTCTTCATGAGGAAAGTTTGATTGGGAAAATCACGGAGCACACTCCGGCTCTTCGTCATCAACCAAGCTGGGTGGCTACATATTCGTAAACTTTATCCAACGCCATATCCAGATGCTCTGGTTGATTGCCTCCGGCTTGCGCCATATCGGGTCTTCCCCCACCAGACCCACCCACAAATTGTGCGATGTGTTGAGCAAGCTTGCCAGCCGGTAATTGCTTGGCCCGTTCTTTCCCCACGATGACAAGCAAGGCCACTTTGCCTTCGTGCGCTGAACCCAACACCAACAAGCCGGACTCCACCTTATTCCGTAGTTTATCAGAAAAGGTGCGTAGATCCTGTATGTTGAGCCCGTCGATTCGTTGAACGAGAACCGGTACACCATTGACGTCTCGAATCGTCGCCTCTTGTCCGGCCCCTTGCTGATCCAACGCTTTTTGTTTGGCTTGTTCCAGCGCCCGCTCAGTGTCTTTGAGCGTAGCTAATAATTTTTTGGTCTTTTCGACGACTTCCTGAGGACTGGTCTTGAGTAAGCCCGCTAACTCCCGCCATTCCCCCTCTCGCTGTTGTTCGTAGTGGAGGGCTCCATTGCCGGTTAAGGCTTCAATCCGTCGCACCCCGGCAGCCACCCCCCCTTCGGATATCAAACGAAAAAGGCCCACATCCCCGGTGCGATGGCAATGCGTGCCTCCACATAATTCCTTGCTAAATTCCCCAATCTCCACGACGCGCACTTGATCCCCGTATTTATCACCAAAGAACGCTAAAGCTCCACGCCCTAACGCATCTTGAATGCCCATTTCTTCAGATTGCACCAACGTGTTCTGCCGGATTTGTTCATTCACCAAATTTTCAATGTCTTCCATTTGGCGAGGGGCCAATCCTCTAAAATGCGAGAAATCAAACCGCAACCGGTTGGGGCCGACCAGTGAACCATGTTGCTTGACATGTGGACCGAGAATTTCCCGCAAAGCCGCATGCATCAAATGGGTAGCCGTATGATTGCGCGCGGCATCGGCCCGTAATCCACTATTCACCGTAGCCGTGACGTGATCACCCGTTCGTATGCTGCCCTCCAGCACTTGACCCTTATGAAGAAACCATCCCTTCGCGATTTTCGTCGTGTCGTAGATGCGAATTCTGGCTGAGGGCCCGACCAAAGTCCCCTGATCACCAACCTGCCCACCGCCTTCCGGATAAAAGGGCGTCGTATCCAGCAGAAACTCGACTTCGTCCCCTTGCTGAGATTCGGCCACCACCTGTTCGTCCTTGACCATGGCTAACAGCGTGCCTTGAGTCTGCTGACGGGTGTAGCCCACAAACTGCGTCACGGGAAACTGTTCGATTGATTTGACCACGTCCGTCCGTGATGCGGCTTGCGTAAACTTGGCTGTTTTTCTGGCTCGCTCCCGTTGTTCCTCCAACGCCACCTTATATCCCACATGATCCAGCTCCAGGCCTTCTTCTTTGGCAGCATCCTCTACCAAGTCCAGCGGGAAACCATAGGTATCGTACAGTTTAAACACCGCATCACCGGAAACTTGGGCCTTACCCTGCTGTTTGGTTTCCTGCAGGATTTGATTGAGAAGAGGTGAGGCCTGCTCCAATGTGCCGATGAACCGTCCCTCTTCCCCTTGCACCACTTCTGCCACCGTATCCGCCATCTGTCGAAGCTCCGGATAGGTAGCCCCCATTTGGGTCACGACTGTTGGCACTAATTCATAGAGGAACTCCCGCTCCATCCCAAGCATGCGCCCATGTCGCGCCGCCCGACGCATGATGCGCCGCAGGACATAGCCGCGACCTTCATTCGACGGCAACACACCATCGGTAATAAGAAAGGTCATGGCTCGGACATGATCGGCAATCACTCGCATGGATCGATCCGAATTGGTCGCTTTCCCATATTCCTTGCCGGTTCCCTTGGCAATGCTTTCTAACAGCGGTCGAAACACATCGCTGTCATAATTAGACGAGACACCTTGCGTGACGGCAGCGAGACGTTCTAAGCCCATGCCCGTATCAATGCTGGGCTTGGGAAGTGGATTTAACGTGCCGGACGAATCTCGATCAAACTGCATAAACACCAAATTCCAAATTTCCAAGTACCGGTCGCAATCGCACCCGACGGCGCACGCGGGCCGTCCGCACCCGAAGGCTTCACCCTGATCAATTAAAATTTCCGAACAGGGACCGCATGGCCCCGTGTCGCCCATCTGCCAGAAGTTGTCTTTTTCATCAAGACGGGCCAGTCGGTTCTCGGACACGCCCATGTCTTTTCGCCAGAGATCATAGGCTTCCTGATCATCTCGGAAGACGGTCACCCACAAGCGATCAGCTGGAAGCTCTGCCACCTTGGTGAGAAATTCCCACCCAAACGCAATGGCATCTTTTTTGAAATAATCTCCAAAAGAAAAATTTCCCAACATTTCAAAAAACGTATGATGGCGACGCGTAAAGCCCACATTCTCCAGATCATTATGTTTGCCACCGGCCCTCATGCATTTTTGAATGGAGACGGCCCGACCATAGGGACGGGAGTCTTCACCCAGAAAGACCCGCTTAAATTGATTCATCCCGGCGTTGGTAAAGAGGAGCGTAGGATCTGCCTGCGGAATCAACGGCGCACTGGGTACCGCTGTATGCCCTCGATCCACAAAATAATCGAGAAAGGCCTGACGCAGTTCAAGAGAAGTCGCAATCATTGGAGAACCATCCGATTCAAATTATGGTTAAGAGAATCAACATCATGGGCTCGGTCAAGATTTGGCACCCGCCGGTTTTTTGGATTCGGCACGAGAAGCGTTTGCAGGCTGCTCGTCTTTAGGACTCGCCACTAAGCCAAAGCTTTCTCGAATTTGCGTGGCAATGGTCTCAGCAATATCGGGATTATTTTTGAGAAACGTTTTTACGGCTTCCCGTCCCTGGCCTAACCGCTCCTCCTTATAGGAATACCATGCCCCGGCCTTATCTATGATTCGACGGTCCACTCCAAGATCCACCAGTTCACCAACTTTGGAAATGCCTTCGGCGAACATGACATCAAATTCAGCCTGTTTAAAGGGCGGCGCCATTTTATTTTTGACCACTTTGACGCGCACCCGGCTACCCATGACGTCCTGCCCTTCTTTAATGGATTCGATCCGGCGAATATCTAACCGGACCGAGGAGTAAAATTTTAAGGCATTGCCACCGGTCGTAGTCTCAGGATTCCCGAACATCACCCCGATTTTCATCCGAATCTGGTTGATAAAGATCAAGGCGGTTTGCGATTTGGAAATGGCCCCGGTTAATTTCCGCAACGCCTGCGACATCAACCGGGCTTGTAGCCCCATATGGGAATCGCCCATTTCCCCCTCGATTTCTGCTCGCGGAACCAGGGCTGCCACCGAATCCACCACAATAATATCTAAGGCTCCACTCCGAACGAGGGTTTCGGCAATTTCCAACGCCTGCTCCCCGGTATCTGGCTGGGCGACCAACAGGTCATCAGTTTGTACCCCGAGTTTTTTGGCATAGGAAATATCTAAGGCATGCTCGGCATCAATAAACGCAGCCGCTCCGCCGGTTTTTTGGGCTTCAGCAATGGCATGTAAACACAAGGTGGTCTTTCCTGAAGACTCAGGCCCGTAGATTTCAATCACCCGACCTCTCGGCAATCCACCAATTCCTAGAGCCATATCGAGGGCCAACGAACCCGTTGAGATCGCTGGAACATCGGCAGGACCTTCTGTGCCGCCCAATTTCATGATCGCCCCTTTGCCAAATTGCTTTTCAATTTGGGTGAGGGCTAAATCTAATGCTTGTTTTTTTCCGTCTTTGGCGGTCTCTTTTTGTGAAGCGGTGCGATCGGCCATGGGCATTCCTTTGGTTCAAAATCAATGAGAAAAAGGTGTGGCTATCTTACCCGACACACCCAAACAGGTAAATGCCTTTCTTCGGCCTTGGGTTTACAGCCCTGGGTTATGTGGAGCTAGTAGGACAGCCCCCAATGGGGTATAGGTGGCTCCGGTCGAATCGAGGTCACTTTGAAAGAGCGTCAAGCGATCAACCGTTAATATGCCAAGATGTGGTTCACGTTCTAACACGCCGCTTTCCAAAAGTGCTGCCCCAACTCTGGTATTGTCACGTTTTATTCGAGCCAGGGTTAGATGGGGATGATAGGGTTTCTCTTCAGGGGTGAACCCTAGGGGTTCTAATGTCGCTTCAATTTCCAAGACTAACTCCTGTAAGGCGTGCGTCTTATCAGTGACCCCCACCCATAATATTCTGGGATGTTTAACGTGGGGGAAGACGCCCACTCCTTGCACCTCAATCGAAAATCCGTGTTGCGTTGTTCCTATCCGTTCAAGCGCTAATAAGAGTTGGGAAATGCGTGATGGCTCCACATACCCCAGAAACTTCAAAGTCAGATGAATCGATTCGGGTCGAACCCAATTGATCGGCGGCAGGGTCTTTTTGAGTTCTTGTTGTAAAGAGGAAATTTTCTCTCGAATACTAGACGAAAGTTCTATTGCTAAAAATGCTCGGATCATACGGGAAGATTTAGCCGTGGGGTTGAAGCAAATATCGACGAATCATATTCAACGCAGCTTGGGACGAACGAAACTTGATCTCGGCGCGATCTCCCCAAAACTGGCAGCGCTGTGACTGGCATCCCTGAGGCCCATCAATCGCCATATACACCAGGCCTACGGGTTTCTTTGCCGAGCCCCCGCCAGGACCTGCGATCCCTGTGACACTCACGGCAAGATCCACGTGGCTTTTCACTCGAATCCCCTTGGCCATGGCCTCTGCCACTTGCCCACTGACCGCACCATGTTTACGCAAGAGCGCAGGAGAGACCCCTAATAATTCCTGTTTGGCCTTATTGCTGTAGGTGACCAACCCACGATCCAGATAGGCGGAACTCCCCGGCACGTCGGTGAGGCGATGGGCAATGAGCCCGCCCGTACAGGATTCGGCTAATGCCAGCGTCCACTGGCGGGAAGTCAACAAACGGCCAACCACTTCTTCCATGGTTTCTTCACCTTCAGAAAACAGCCAGGGCTCTAGCGCCTCTTGGATTCGTTGTATGAGAATCTTCCCTTCCGGGAAATCCGTGGTTTTATGAGGTTGAATCGATTGTTGATTCTTTGGGCGCCAACAGCTCAGCGTCACCTTCACCCCTTTTGTTGAGGCCAACAAACTCAAGTCAATAGCTGAAGATGGGTGAAATAAGGACGAGATCTGCTGCTGAATCTCAGTTTCCGGCAACCCCATGGTATTGAAGGCATGCGACCAGAGAAACACGGTCGCCCGCAGCTTTCTTTTCAGAATGGGTTGAACCTGCAGTTCCATCATAGCCCTGGCTTCACGCGGCACTCCGGGAAGAGCAAAAATATGAGCATTTCCCTCCTGGACGTAGAACCCTGGTGCGGTTCCAACTAGATTGTCCAGGACCGTGGCACCTGATGGAATGAGCGCTTGCTTGGTGAGCAATGGCGTCACGGTTCGGCCACGGCGTTGGACTTGCCTGCTAAGAATCTGAATGGCTTTCCTACGAATCGCCAAGGGACGACTAAAAACGGTGGCTACAGCCTCACGCGTGCGATCATCAACGGTTGACCCAAGGCCACCCATCACAATCACCACATCGGCTTGGCGAGAAGAAGCCCGGAGGGCCTTTTGAATATCACCTTGTTCATCACTCAGGGAAATTTTTCTGCCCACTCGAATGCCGCAATGCGCTAACATCTCTGCGATAAAAATAGAATTACTGTCAACACGCCCCCCATGCAGCAATTCCGACCCGATGGCAAGGATATCCGCACGGAACGGCTTCATTTTGGGAATGAGCCCCTGAGGTGATTCATACCATTCATTTACGGCAACGTGGAAAAATCCAAGTCAAACGTGCTCTCTCCACCCTCACCCGGAAAGACCAACAAGGTCGCTCCTGATTCGGGTTCAAGTGCCCCATAGGAAAAGAATCCGACGATTTTGGCACGAAACATCGTCCGTTCGCCAACCAGGCCTACAGCCTGCGCATGGGCATCAACGCGGATGCGATCCGGCTTAATCACCTGCGTGCCTTGCTTCATGAGGAGATAACTCTCCCTCGCAAAGTCTGGAGTCCTTCCAAAGACAGTCACGATTACCTGTAACATCTCTTCTTCTAAGACTCGCTGAATATCCTGATCGGAAGGCCGCTCCCCCCGTAAGGCAAAATGGCTGGACATCACAGCCAGGCCACTCATTTTCGTGACCAGGAACCCTTGGGGCTCAAATTGTTTCGTGGAACCAAAATGCCAATACAGTTCATTGGGCGGACGATGCTCTTTGGCAAAATCTACTCCTCGATGGATGGCTTGTTCGACTTGCGTTTGAGTGGGCTCTTGGAGAATAGCCGTCGCATTCAGGGGAACAGCGAGCATTAAGACCATCGTGATTCCGGCAAATTGTGGTTTTCCGGCATATTTACAATACACTAAGCTTCCCTTTCGAGAACTCCACGGACTCTAACCTTCCTCCCGTAATATTCGCTCATCCTAACTGTAAGTGTAATCATTCAGGATTCGTTCTTCATCCTTCCGTGATCGGCCCCCCACAAACGGAACATCAGAGTACCTTCGCATTGACAAGATTGCAGCGTCGATGGTAATACCTTCAGTTTTCTTTTTAAGTCATTCAAAATACACAGGTTTTTCTTTCTACGGGAGGTGCCACTATGGCCGGTGCCGAAGAGGCTGCCAAGCAACAATTCGTCAACTTTAGTTTTTATAAAGTCGATCCTTTGTGGAGACGTCTCCCCAAAGACGTACGAGACCAGGGCAAACAAGAATTTGTCCGCGCCGCCGAAGAATATAACGGCAAGGTGATCGTGGTTCCTTATACCACAACCGGCATCCGGGGGGATTGCGACTTTTTGTTATGGCGAATCAGTTATGACTTAGAAATGTTCCAAGAAATGAGCTCAAAGCTTCTCGCCACCGGGTTGGGGCAATATCTGACCAACCCCTACTCCTATCTTTCGATGACAAAACGGTCGATATACGTAGACAATCATGTCCATGAAGGGCAAGAAAGCCGGCGATTAAAAATTACGCCAGGCCGCGCAAAATATATCTTCGTCTATCCGTTTGAAAAAACGAGAGAATGGTATTTGCTCACGAAAGCCGCCCGGCAAGGGATGATGGATGAACATATTGAAATCGGCCACAAGTACCCTTCGGTCAAACTCAACACGACCTATTCTTTTGGCTTGGATGACCAGGAATTCGTGGTCGCCTTTGAAACCGACTCCCCACAGGATTTCTTAGACTTGGTGATGGAATTGCGCTCAACCGAAGGTAGCCGCTATGTAAAACGAGATATTCCGATCTTCACCTGTATTATGAAAAATATGAAGGAAGTGGTGGAGACATTGGGAGGCTAACATCCCTGTCATCCGCAGATATTCAAGTATTCCTTGACGGTTTTTCCTATGCACGGACGTGAATACCTTCATGTCCGTGCATTTTTTATTTACAAATTCCAACCAAAAATGCTCCATTTGACCAACAGGGACTCCAATTTGGGTTATTGCTTAGGACCACAGTCCTCAGGTCATTTGCATGAGGACTTTTGACAGCCATTCAAGCGGTGTGCTATCACAACCCTATGATTTCAGGTTAGTTTTTGGGGGTCATCATGGAAGAAGAAACAAACATTTTATTCGTGCGTCGAGAACAGGATGGAGCTGTCACGCTCTATGTCGACGAAGATTGGGCCGTCGAGCGTGGAGTCGATCCATCTGAATTAGTTAAAATTCCCATTCCCAGGGAACTCTATGCCAGCGGAACAGTCCAGCAACTTCGTGAATATGCCGCCACCTATGTAGAATCAATGAATGAATCTCATCCATCATAAGGCATCATCCATCAACCCAGGCAGGAATCATTCATGACTACCACTATTCAGCGTGAACATATTGAATCTGCGATTCAAAGCCTTCCGATTCAAAACCGAACGATGATTCAGCTTCTCTTGTTGCAATACTTTGATATGACACAAGAGGAAATTGATTATATGGCGACGGACCAGCCCGACTCCCGCTTTCTATCAGGGACCCAGCCCAAGGGAAAAACCATTTCATTGGAAGCAGTTCAGAACGTGGAATCCCGTGCTAATCAATACAAAGGCTTCTACCGTCAGAAGCGGGAACGGCCGGGCATGCACGTTGAGTTCCTCAAGCAAACATTGGCCATCATGGATCGAAAAGTTCGCGTGGCGGAAGGCATGCTCATCTCCAATTTCAAGGCAGATGAAGAGATGTTGAATGCAGCAAAAGGCCAGGCGCCATCCATTCTTCTCCGTCAGGAACTCCGCAAACTTGAACGAGCCTGGGAAGCCGAGGAGTTAGCTCAAGCAGACTATCAACGACAACGTCTTGTATTGGAATATCAAGGATTATTGCGTAGACGGGCGATTCTTCGACGACGATATAAAATCGCACAACAAGACCTCATGTCAGCCGGAAAACTCCCACTCAAAGATCATGAAATTGCACACGTCTGGGGGATTCCCTTAGGCAGTTTGGCCGCACGAAAAGTAAAGGCGCTGCAACAGTTCCTGACGCTCTTACAACAGCACCAAGACCAGGAAGCTCCTTCAAACAGTCCATCTCAACCATTGGATCTCTGGCGAGAAACCTTGACCGTTCTGTCCCAGGGTCCGATTCAACGATCCCTCGTCGATTACGATGGCTTGGAAAAGACAGAAGAACGATTGATGGATAAATTGGAAGCATTTATTAATGGAACGATGTCGGAGCCAGAAGAATCTAAATTCTGGGCCAGCATTACGAAAGTCAACGATACTGAATTTTCAGGTTCCTGGGCATCCCATGCCCGTTCTATCTTGGCTTTTCAGCGCATGCATGCATTGCTCAATGATATGGATCTTTCTGACGAAGCCCTCGAAGACGAACTGTCGGCCAAAATCATGCCCAAACTACCTGACGATCAACTGGCTACAGAAGAGGAAGAAAAACCGGTGGAACTTGGCGAGATGGGCTTGGGAGTCCTGAATTCCTTTATCGGCGAGCAGGATGATAAGCGAAGAACATAGGAAGAGTAACCCCTTTTGGAAGATATGGTGGCGCTTTTGTCATTGACTCTGCACCATTATTTTCGGATCACCGTTTCCATCACGCCATTCGCCCATTCAATACTTTGCCAATACGCAGAATTGACGGTATCAGCCTCAAAAGACTTAAGGGCTTGATGGTCCCAGTCACCTTGTTCATACGCCAAGATCCCTTCCAAGATGGTCCCTAACACGCCTTCTCTCTTCAGCAAGGCATCGAGAATTTCTGATGCAAGAGGAAGATTCGCCACGAGCTGCTTCATTTCGCAATCAAAATAGGCATCCAAAACCGAAAACAGACCGACCGTGAAACCCTGTCCGGGCGGCACGCCATACAACGGGCAAAGCGTTTCACACATATGTGCACGGATCAACGCAACTCGCATGAGTTCGGTAGGTTTATCGCCGGTCTGAGCCAACACCAGCAAAGAAGCCCATTGTCGCATGCGGTCGGTCCCAACCAGGCCAATGGCTTGAGAAATCGAATCGACGGATCGAGGGAGCCCGACGGAAGCCGAATTCACATAGCGTAACAACTTCACACTTAAGGCCACATCGTTTTTGACCAGATCAGTAAGTTCATGAATTTCAATCAACGGATCTTGGAGTTTCGCGAGAAGCAATACCACCGCCATACGATTACTGGAAAGACTCACCCCTTCCAAAACTTGAGGCTTACAGAAAAAATAGCCCTGAAAATAATCAAAGCCTAAAGCCAGGCATTGCGTATACATTTCACGATCTTCGACCTTCTCCGCCAACAACCGAACAGGGAAATTGCGGAACATGGCCACTTGTTCCCCCAGTTCCTCTAGGGTTAACGCCAACACATCCACTTTGACCAAATCTGCGTAATCCAATAAGGCACGATGCGATTCTCGTAAAATAAAGTCATCGAGAGCGATGTGATAGCCATTGCTTCTGGCCTGCATAAGGGCTTCCAGGACTGAGGGAGTCGGTTCAATCGTTTCCAAGACTTCCAAAATAACGTTTTTCGTCGGAAGGACTTCGTAATGCCGACTCAAAAAAAAGTTTGCAGTCAGATTCAAAAAAGCCTGGGCATTTCCGGCGATATGGTCAATGCCCAGCTCTAAAAAGGTATTGACCATGACCTTGGCCGTCGCTTCATCTCCATCCACGAAATTGGCACTATTGCCGGTACCATCCCGATAGAGCAACTCATACCCAAATATTTCCATCTGACGATCGAAGATGGCCTGCCGCCCAACAAGCGCGGATTGTTTCAACATCGTTTTGGCAGTGTCAGTCATAATGATTCAAAAGACCTCTGGCTGTGGAAAAGTTTGAATAAAATACATCGTTTTGAGAAAAGGAATTGTCGGATGTTCTCGACCTATGCTATAGATTCCCACGTGGTTTTTTTAAGAAAGTGATGAGAGATCTCTTCTCTTACGAATGGCGGTGTAGCTCAGGTGGTAGAGCAGCGGACTCATAAGCCGCGGGCCGGGGGTTCAAATCCCTCCACCGCCACCACTTTTCCCGGACGAACCTATTTTTTGCTTCCTCTCCACTCGAACCTTCTCAGCTTTGCCATGTTGGATTTTTCTTGCGGGTACCTTGGACCGGGACCTTAGCGAGGGCACAGAATATATTTCAGGCATTGGCATACTCCACCTCCCGATTGTCCCCGTTTTAGTGCGAAGTTAGCTTACAGGAACTTTTTTAGCTTTCTCACTAGAAGATGCGGAAGATGAAACCGAATAAGTGCCATTAGAGGCTTCTGCTTTTCTGGGCAATTCGATCACGATGGTCGTCCCTTTAGCAGGCTGACTGTTAACCTTCAGTCGAGCCCCGATTTCTTTGGCCCGGAGAGCCATCTTCCCCAACCCATGCCCCTGAGCTCCGACAAGGTCAAATTCAAACCCTACGCCGTTATCAGAAACCTCCAGCAATATTTGAGTTTCTGAAACCTTGACCGAGACCTTTCCATTTTTGGCATGGGAATATTGGACACTGTTTCGAATTGCTTCACGCAAAATATGTAAAAGCTCGGCACCTTGATCATAGGAAATTGAATCTTCAATGGCTTGGTCAACGTAGACATCAATTGGGAACGCCCCTTCCTGATTCAAGTCTTCTACCAGTGTCTTCAGGGCAATTTTAAATTTACTCCCTAAAAGTACCCCTGCTTTAAGATCGTCCAAAAAGACTTGCAGCATTTTTGACATTTCTGCAACTTGCTCAATGATAAAGTTTGTGGGTTTTCCCACTTCCATGGCAATTTGTACTTGCCTCAACGTTCGAACAATACGATCGTGAAATTGGCAAATAATGACATTCCGCTCATCGATGACCTCTAACAATTCTTTGTTTCGCTGTAGGATTTTCAGTATGGGAGAGAGCATCATAATGCCCCCCAACATTAAGCCTGCGACAAGCAAGCCAAGTATTTCCTTCAGTAGGCTCAGAATGGGTGGATTTAATTCAGTGAATTGAAGGGAGAGACCATAGGTCTGTTGCATGGCCAGAACGCTGACGGCTAAGCCTAAGAGATTCCAGGCCAACGGTTTTTCTGTTTCACGTACTCGGCGAATTAAGATGGCAACTGTGCCCCAATGCAGGCAACACGTGCCGATTAATACCCACAACCCAATTGATTCCACTTCCATTCAGGACTCCTTTTCCTGATACCACTCAAAAAAATTTTCCATCGGTCTGGCAAACTACAAGACTCACTCGCCTCATTGAGGCCGTTCTTGATTCGTTCCCGTTGACTCATCATCCCAGCCTCAATCTTGCTTGGAGAGTGACTTGCTCCAAATTCAATGAAACGTGAGCAATAACTACCCACTAAAAAGACTTCACATTATCGTTCACCTTCTCGGAAATGATGCCTGGCATCTTTAAGGAATAAACCTCTCCGTCCTTGTGGTTCCATCCCTGATGAGATGGTGCGTTGTCTCTGCTCTCACGCTCTACCTTCCAACAGAAACCATAACTCCTTGTCTTTCAATAGATTTCTGGCAATCCCTTTGAGGTATTTACGGGTTCTCTTCGCCTCCTCCACACTATTTTCTACATTTAAGGAGGCCTGTTTATGCGCGCTACCCTATTCTTCATCTTAGGCCTATTTCTCTGGGCCGGAACCGTTTCAATTAAATACCCGAAGCAAACTTCTACAGTTACGGCCTCATCCGGGCCAGTCTGTTCTGGTCATGCGGAGGGGGATCAACTCATGGAGGCGTTAAAGGGAGGAACCATTACGAGCATTCATGATAACGGCCAACTCTTGACCATCGGCCTTCCACCAGAATGGCCTAATGTGCCAGCCAGCGTTCAACAAGATACCTACAACACCGTAGCCTGCTATGCCCAATCACAGCATCGCCCCGTTCAATTTCTGATCACCCGATAACTGCAGATGGCTTGAGAATTTAAGAAGTCGGCAAGATTTCGCGAGAAGTACGGTGAGCTTCATCAAGTGACTCTTGATAGTATCGGCCTAAGGTAGGAGCGCCCTTCTCATCCATGAGAACGAGCTGGCGCTGATCAAAGGTATTGGCCCAATAGAAATACGTCAAAACCTTGGTCGTCCCAATCTCAATATGCATTTCCTTTCCTTCATCATCGGCAAATGTGGCTTCTCGTTGAATCATCTTCGAGGGAAGCGCGTGGTAGATGACCTGAGCTGAAGGAACATGATTTTCATAGCCTGGCATTGCATCATTTTGCCTGACGTCAAGAACGGTTCCCCAACAGTCTTGAACACATTCTTCAAACTCCAAATCCGATAGAAGGCTGATGTTCTTAAGCAACTGCAAAAGAAGATGCTGCTCCTGCACACTTCCGAGCACAACCCCTTGAAAACCTGAAGCCGTCTCACACCAACCCCACGCGAGTACGTGCTCCCACACACCAACGCGAAAGGTCCATTGTCCCAATGTGGCATGCTGCCCCAGGACCTTCCGCTGGGACTGACTCATTCCCAATGCTACGGCCATGCGCTTTGCCTTAGTCCCCACACATCGATACAGCGTTTCTCCATCGCAACGGAAGGAAGCCTCGCTCCAGAGGATAGGCTCAGGGAGAGACACACGAGATACCTCATAGAGTGGGCCATCGCTTTTCATCTCACCCAGCTCGTGATAGGCACAGGGAACAGGTTCACACAGAAGGAAAAGCCTTCGCGTACTTAAGGCACGTTGGAAAAAGATCCGCCGCCCAAGATTCCAAGTTTTCTCAAAGCACAGCAATCGCCCCCTAGGTGATAACACCTTTAGCAAAGACTCCAAACGCATGTGGAGACCAGTATGAACTTCTAGATCCGTTTGAAGTGCAGGATCTGTGCTCCGCTCAAACGTTCGCCAATTTTTGCTGGGCAATCCCGCCGACCGTTCGGATTGGAACAAGGCCTGCGTCGAAAGAATACAGTCATAAAGGCCCGCCATGGCAAAACCAGACGTCGGAATTACTTCAAATTTCACATTCGAAATTTCCCGCTTTTCCGCCTCCCGTCTTGCGACCTCAATGGACCGGACAGATCGATCAACTCCCGTAAATTGAATTCCTGGATTCTGCTGGGCATACAACAAAGTAAGGATTCCAACACCACAGCCAAAATCCAGGACATGTTCTGCCGAAGAAAGTCTGGGAAGCAGAAGCAATGCGAGTTGTAGAAAGTAGTCGAAACGTTGGGAGTACAGGATAGGAAGAAGGGAGGGCCTGGCTAACAAATCATAGAATTGAATATCCGCAAGGGCATCCTCTCCACCTTGGCGTTGTTCAACCAATAACTGTAAATCATGTAGGTCCTGCTGAGACAAGGAGGCCTGCTGCCATTGATAATAGGACGCTTCATCATGAAATTCTCGCAAACCCCAAGAATCCAAATACCCAATGAGCGTCTCCTTCAGTAATTGACGGGTTTTCCCTTCATCTTCCATCGGAAATCTACTTGAAGACGTCGAATCAAAAACCCTTACCGTTTCAACATTCAACACGGAACATGAAGAAGACCCACGCAAAGAAGCCTATTCAAAAGCTAGAGGATGGTCTCGATTAAAATTTCGATGACAACATCATCGCATCCTGGTATTCCTGCGGAATGGGATGGGGGTGTCGAAGTTGCCCTGTTCCAAGCACCATGTATTTTTCAATCGTCAACTTGGAAAGGGTCAAGGGTCCCCGCGCGTGCAGACGCCTGCTGTTGCCGCCCAAATCAGGCCCTAAGCCCAACGATTCTCCTTCATGAAGACGCGTGGAGGCATTAACCAATACCGCACTTGAATCAACTTCTCGAGCAAACTGCATGGCAAAATCATAGTCCCGCGTCACAATAGTATCCGTATGCCCAGGAGAATACTTGGCAATATGATCTAAGGCTTCTTGGCGGTCTTTAACCACTTTAATATTCATGGTCAAAGACTGGAATTTTTTATCCCAATCAGATTCCTCGGCCTCTTTAATGCCTAAATGCCCAGTCATGGCCAGGACCCCTAACATCGAAACCGTTTTAGGACATCCATGTAACACGACACGATATTCCTGGAGTAATCTTCGAGTTAAGCCAGGCAGTAAATGCCGGGAAGCGGCCTGATGCACAAGGAGAGTATCCATGGCATTGGCCTCTGTCGGGGATTGAACTTTGGCGTTCACGGCAATCGTCTGCGCTAACGGAATATCGACATCCTGATCAACATAGACATGGCAAAGCCCGCCATCAAAACCAATCACTGGCACTCTGGCATGTTCGACAATCCCATTTCGCAAGCCCGCTCTTCCTCGTGGAATTACCGCTTGAACATACTGCGGCTGTCGCGCCATTTCCAAGGCCGCCTCAGGAGCTCCTCGATCCAAAAACACTAATCCTCCCTCAGGAACGCCTTGCCCCACGGCTGCCTCTTGTAGGCACCGAGACAGAGCGACGTTAGTATTCATCCATTCCGACCCACCACGAAAGACACATACGTTATTCGTTTTCAGACACATACCGAATGATTCAACGGTTAAGATTGGACCCAGATCGGAAATCACTCCCAAGACCCCAATTGGAGCCCTCACCATATGAACCTGGAGACCATCTGGCGTCATCCAAGCCTTGTTCATCTCTCCAACAGGATCAGGGAATGCCAGATAATCGAGGAGCCGTTCCACCATAAGCTGGATGGTTTCTTGAGTGATCCGGATCCTTTCGACGTCATGTCGATGAATTTGCTTTTCACCCACCTTGGAAATCAACTCAAGATCTCGCGCATTGGCCGCAAGGATATCTTTTGATTGAGCGTCTAACGCGTCAGCCATGGCCTGAAGGGCTTGATTCTTCTGCTGGGAGGTTAAAAAAGCCATAGGACGCGCCTGAGCCTTGGCTTGCTTCAACAACTCTTGCATGTAGAGCTTTAAGGGCACCTCGACCATCTTGTGTACTCCTTGATGACAGAAAAAATAAAAAAACGAATTGACTATAGCCATGAGGTCTCATAGAGTCAAAAGGCATGCTTGGATTTCACATACCTCTTCTTCTTTCAGAAAATTCTCACAGAGAATTTATTAAACGGCTCATGCAGGATTAGCCAAAAAACCACAACTATAGGCTTGAATTGTTTTTTTTACCTATGCTAAGGTTGCTTGGTTTAAGTGTATCTTCATAATTTTACGTAATTTTCATGAATGTCTCTTCACTTGGAATAACCTGCCTGACAAGACGAGCACCCCTCATTGTCTCCTGCCGGTCCCATTTGAATCAACACACTCAATTGACAGTTTCAAACAATACAACTGTTTGGTATTAATCCATTTTTTTCTGAAAGGGGGTGGGAAGGTCCGCTATGGTCACGATTAAATCGTTATTGGAAGCAGGGGTTCATTTTGGTCATCAAACCAATCGATGGAACCCTAAGATGAAACGCTATATTTTTGGGGAAAAAAACGGCATCTATATTATTGACCTGCAAATCACGATGCAGTGCTTCCAAAAGGCCTATGAATTTACGCGGGATACGGTGGCTGCTGGAGAATCAGTGCTCTTTGTTGGGACAAAACGGCAGGCGATGGATATTGTGGAAGAAGAAGCTAACCGTTCTGGGATGTTCTTTGTTAATCAACGGTGGCTGGGAGGCATGCTGACGAATTTCCAAACACTTCGACGAAGTATTACACAACTCAAAAAGCTGGAAGCCGCTGAAACTGACGGAACCTACGATAGGCTCAAGAAAAAAGAAATCGTGAAGATGAAAAAAGAGCAGGCCAAGCTGGAAAAATACCTGAGCGGCATAAAAGGCATGAAAGATATTCCTGGCTGCATTTATATTTTAGACACACGAATGCAACATATTACAGTGAAAGAGGCCAATCGATTAGGCATACCGGTCATTGCTCTGGTTGACACAAATTGTGATCCTGCAGGAGTTGATTTCCCCATTCCCGGAAATGATGATGCGATTCGATCACTCAGATTGTTTACATCTCAAATTGCCGATGCCTGCATTGAAGGGGTCGAGCTACGCCGGAAGCGACAAGAATCAGCAGCCAATGGAGACGTATTCGCTTCCGAGACATCTGGAGCTGGCCCTTCTGATGCCATGGCTTCTGAAAATGTCCAACCCGCCTAAGTTTTGTGGGTTCATCCTTTGATCATTCATTCCATCATTTAGTAGGAGAGTACGCGTATGTCTAGTTTGAGCGCCTTGGTAAAAGAGTTGCGAGGAAAAACCGGGGCAGGAATCCTTGATTGTCAAAAAGCCTTGCAAGATACGGGAAGCGACATAGAAAAAGCGATTGATTTGTTACGCCAGAAAGGCCTGGCTGCGGCACAAAAAAAAGCCGGGCGCGAAACAAAGGAAGGGCTCATCTCTTCGTATATTCATGCCGGCTCAAAAATTGGTGTCCTTCTAGAAGTGAATTGCGAAACAGATTTCGTCGCCAGGAACGAAGAGTTTCAGTCCTTTGTCAAAGAAATCGCACTGCAAATTGCGGCATCTCAACCGGCCTTTGTCAAACGAGACGATATTCCTGCGGACCTAATCGAACGGGAAAAAAATATTTATTTGGCCCAAGTGAAAGAATCTGGCAAACCCGAAGCCTCATGGGAGAAAATTGTCACAGGCAAATTAGAAAAATTCTATCAAGAGCAATGCCTGTTGGAGCAAGGCTTTATTAAAGACCCCAAGGTCACGATTCAAGAGATGGTTTCCGAAAAAATTGCCAAATTAGGCGAAAATATCTCCATTAGCCGCTTCACGCGCTATCAGCTTGGCCAAGAATAATGCCGCCGACATACCGCCGCGTTCTCTTAAAAATCAGTGGAGAAATGCTAGCCGGTGATCAGGAATACGGCATCCAACCGTCTGTTCTGCATAATCTTGCCGGTGAAATAGCTGACGTCATGACCATGGATGTGGAAGTGGCCATTGTCATAGGCGGCGGAAACATTTTTCGTGGACTTGCAGCCAGTGCATCCGGCATGGAACGGGCTTCGGCGGATTACATGGGTATGCTGGCAACCATGCTGAATGCCCTCGCGCTCCAGAATGCCCTGGAAAAACGCGAAATCCCTACCCGCGTACTATCGGCGATTGAAATGCGTCAATTAGCCGAAGGCTATATTCGACGACGGGCTATTCGGCATCTCGAAAAAAAACGTGTCGTTATTTTTGCGGCAGGAACCGGCAATCCGTACTTCACAACGGACACCGCTGCAGCGCTTCGTGCCATGGAAATTGGTGCAGATGTCATTATGAAGGGCACCAAGGTTGATGGAATCTATGATGCCGATCCCATGACCACGCCCACGGCCAAACGATTCACGGAATTACCCTTTCTGTCCGTCCTCAACAAAAGTCTTAAAGTCATGGATGCCACGGCCATTACACTCTGCATGGACAATGATCTACCCATCATTGTGTTCAATCTCACCTCATCTGGTAACATTAGAAAGATCTTAGAAGGCGAATCCATTGGGACGATGGTTTCGAGAAACGCCAGCCTCAACGAGTAAAAGGGGACGATCATGGTCGATCCAACCATTCAAAAAGTGAACCAACTCATGGAGGGAGCAATTGAGCACCTCAAAAGAGAATTTACCGCACTCCGAACCGGCCGTGCGTCATTGGGTCTCCTTGACCACATTAAGATTGACTATTACGGCACGCCCACGCCCCTCAAGCAAGTGGCCAACCTGGGAATCCCTGAAAGCCGCCTGATCACCATTCAACCCTGGGATGTCTCTCATATTAGAGAAATCGAGCGCGCTATTATCAGTTCTGATCTTGGGCTCTCCCCGTCAAATGATGGCAAGATCATTCGTCTCCCCATTCCTCCACTGAGTGAAGAAAGACGAAAAGATCTCGTGAAGCTCAGCAAGAAATATGGGGAAGAAACCAAAGTGCAAATTCGTGGATTTCGGCGGGATGGCAATGATGAATTGAAACGCCAGCAAAAGGACAGCACCATCACCGAGGATGATCTTCGCCATTTAGAAAATGAAACTCAAAAATTAACCGATAAATATATTCACACCGTGGACGAGCTCATCAAGAAAAAGGAGGAGGAAATACTCGCGATCTAAACCTCTTCTTCTTGTCACTCGGTCTCTTCATCCCCAGCACTGATATCCTCCATGCCCCGTTCGCCACTTACTGTTGGCATTCATCTCGGCACCCTCAAGGCGAACTTCCAACGCATTCGTCAGCTCATTGCTCCGTCTACGAAAATTCTGCCGATCATCAAAGCCGACGCCTACGGCCACGGAGCCGTGCCTGTCGCTCAGACCTTAGCACCCTTAGGAATTTTCGGGTTTGGTGTCGCATCCGTAGCAGAAGGCATCGTTCTTCGAGAACATCGTATCCAAACCCCCATCATCGTTATGGGGCCCCTCTTGGGAGATCATCTTCAGGACATCCTTCACTATGAGTTAACACCGGTCATTTCCCACCCTGATATTCTCCACCAACTCCTCGCGCAACTCCCCTCGAATACCCGGCCATTCCCTATCCATCTCAAAATCGATACAGGATTACATCGCTTAGGCTTTGACGCCCAAGAGGCGCTCCGCTTAATCCCCTCACTCTCCCGATCAACTGCTTCCGTGACCATCCAGGGCCTCCTCACACATTTCGCTGATGCTGACAACCCTGATCCAACGCTCACAACCCAACAACTTTCGCAGTTTCAGGCATGTATACAGCAAATCATCGGTCAAGGGATCCACATTCCTATTTGCCATATGGCCAACAGCGCCGGCATGCTCTTCCATCCCACTTCTCATCTAAACATGGTACGACCGGGAATCATGCTCTATGGCTATACACCCGGGCAGGAAAACCATTCGGCTCAGATAAAACTCGAACCGGTCATGCACGCCCATACCTACATTGCGCACTTGCGTTCGCTGCAGCCAGGAGAAGTCGTGGGATATAACGCACTCTTCCGAACAAGACGGCTCTCACAAATTGCCGTCCTGCCGGTGGGATACACCCATGGATTTCCTCGACACCTTACAGGCATCGGGCATGCGTTGATAAAGGGTAAACCAGCACCAATCATCGGGAAAATCTGTATGGATATGATGATGGTGGATGTCACTGACATCCCGAATCCAACAATCGGGGAAGAAGTCGTCTTGTTAGGCAAGCAAGGAGAGAAGGAAATTACGGCACAAGATTATGCAGGCTGGCTGAATACCATCCCCTATGAAATCATCTGTGGCATTGGAGGGAAAGCCAATCGAATCTACTATTCAGAAAAATAGCAATGTTATTTAGCAAGGTGCCCCATAGCCAAAAGTTGGAAAGCCTCTGCCTTGAATCTCCAAGGTACTAGGAAGAGGTTTTCAGTTTTCGTTTCAACTTTTTTTCCACACTCGCCACTTTTCCCGACAAACGGCCTGTATGGCCCTTTCGATAGTCAACTTTCATCACACACGAAATTCGAGGGCAGTCTTTCTTCATGCGTTCATAACATTGCTTGACCACACCCAAAACCTCATCCCATTCACCCTCTAACACCGTACCCATTGGATTCAATTGATAATCCACCCCGCTTTTATCAATAATATCCAATGAACGAGAAACATATTTACTCACGCTTTCGCCCTTACCAAGCGGCGACATGCTAAATTCGAGCAAGATCATCACCCACCATCCTTCCCGACCTGTTCCAACTCCTGCTCTCTCGACAACTTCCAGGAATTGGGATACTGCAAGGTGGCCGTCAAAGCAAACCCGTTGACCGCTTCGAGTAACCGTTCCCGCCGACGAAGATCGCTGGCTTCTGTTTTCTTCAATTCCGCCCGCAACGCCCCTAACCAATCTAAAAATTGATCAAATTCTTCATCAAAAACCGACTCGAGATTTTCACGAAGCGTTCGGGCTAAAGCGGGAGCATGGCCACTCGTACTAATGGCCATTCGCAAAGATCCACGCTTAACCAACGCAGGCATCAACATCGTGGAATATTCGGCGTGATCCATCGACCACAACAAAAACCGCTCAGACTTGGCCAATTCATATAAGGATTTGGCCAACGCCAGATCGTCTTTCAAAAGGTTCAAAATCACCACCACGTCTTGAGCATCCGTCGAGCGAAAGGTTCGCCCGCGATGAATAATTTTCCCTGAAGCGGTTAATTTTCTCAAATCTCCATGTAAGGTTGGATGAACAACCGTCACTTTTGCTCCGGCATCCAGCAGGCGCGTCGTTTTTTCGACAGCCTCCTCGTCCCCGCCAATCACCAGACATTGGCGCCCATCCAAATCTAACGTCACTTGAAAACCAGCAGTCGAACTCATATGCAAAAGCCTCCTTAGCAAAGCCTGTATCATACCCAAGATAGCCCGGGGAAGAAAGGGTGAATTCTGTTCATGTCCAGCAACCTCTACCTACACCCCAAAATCCGGGCTACACAAATTGAATGATCAAATGGAAATCAGCCAACATTCTGGAAGGAGGGGAAACCGGAGAGCAACTGCAAAGGGAAATCAGGTCGAGTCGACGTGCGAGATTAAAAAACGGCCTACTGCAAGCTGTCGGAACTATGCACACCCAACGACTCATAAATTTTGAGAGTCGCTTTGGACTTATTCAACGTATAAAAATGAATACCCTTGACCTTATTATCGATCAAATCCCGAACCTGTTCCGTTGCCCAATGAATACCGACATTTTCCGCGGCCGCATCATTTTCTGCTCGGTCCATTGCCCGCAAGAGTTTGGCCGGAAATCGCGCGCCCAGGGCCAACTCCGACATACGCGCCATCCCTTTTCGGGAACCAATCGGCATGATACCCGCAATGATCGGAACCTTGATCCCCACGACTTCACAGCGTTCGCAAAAATCATAAAAATCCCGATTATCAAAAAACAGTTGGGTGCAAATATAATCGGCTCCTGCATCCACTTTGCGTTTCAAGTTATCCATTTCAATCAGGCGATTCGGTGTTCCAGGATGGCCCTCAGGAAACCCGGCCACTCCTACACCCATGGTAGGAAATTGCTGTTTGATAAACGCGACTAAATCTGAGGCAAAGCAAAATCCGTCCTTGGGAATCTCAATGTTGGTGGCTCCCTGAGGAGGATCCCCGCGCAACGCCATGATATTGTGGATACCATGCTCCTGGTACGTCGCAAGAATTTGATTAATCTCTTCACGCCCGGACCCCACACAGGTCAAATGCGACACAATGGTCAAATCGGTTTCCCGTTGGAGTTTCACCACTAAATCATGCGTCCGCTCGCGAGTGCTGCCTCCAGCGCCGTATGTCACACTGACATACGCGGGCTTCAAAGGCATTAACGCCGAAATAGATTCAAACAAATCCTCAGACGCTCGTTCAGTTTTTGGTGGAAAAAATTCAAAGCTAATAGCGGGATGATGCCGCCGCAACACTTCTGAAATATGCATGTCCATACCTTAGTTACCTAATAGGGATTTGTCTAGTCTTTGTGTCGGTTGAGGGACAGGGGAACTATAGGGAAAATTCCAGACACACCAACGGAAGAGAATCCCTGCAAGCAGGAGGGTAAAAAGAGCCACGGCTCCTAAATGACTCAACGTCAAATCTTCGATGGCCAGAGGTATACCATGAGAGCGAGTCGTCGCAACAAACATCGCATATCGAACCACCCCCATCAACAGTAACGGGAGGAAAGCGCTGACCACGCCCCCCCACACAAATCCAGTGGCCTGCGGCACCATAGATGAGGCATTCAATAAGACCAACGCCAATAAGTATGCCGTCATACTCACAAAAAATAGCGCAGAGATTATAGTCATTCCGTCAATCAGTTGGGCACGTGCCCCTTCGCGAAGCACCAGAAACAACCAGGGACCAACCAGCATTTGAGGAACAAGCCCAGATAGGATCAACCCGACTCCATAACGAGTCGTCCAATTTCCATCAATCGGCAGAGCAAGCACATGCTGCTCATCATCCTTCACCCCCAGAGAACAGGAAAGACGTCCTAAGCCCCAGACCATCAGGCCTCCGGCCGCTACACTCGCAAACACCAGATGCAAAAACTTGGGGACAACATGAGTCCAATCCCAAAGCTCCACATTCCCAAGCATCAACCCGTTTGGAACATGGCCCACATGCGCCATCATATCCCACCGTGCCA
>QJYE01000274.1 GCA_003235785.1 Nitrospirota bacterium | reverse complement strand
CATGGGGGCGGCGGGACGCGACTTTCATAATTTTAACGTGGTGTTTCGTCACGATCCCACCTATGAAGTTGTCGCATTTACGGCCGCACAAATTCCGAACATCGAAAGTCGACGTTATCCAGCTTTGCTGGCGGGAGAATCCTATCCTCAAGGGATTCCCATTCGACCGGAAGAGGACTTGGAATCTCTCATTACCAATGAGAATATTGCACAAGTGGTCTTCAGCTATAGCGATATCTCTCACGTGGAGGTGATGCATAAGGCTTCACGGGTGATAGCCTGTGGCGCCGATTTTCGTCTCTTGGGGAGTCGCATCACCATGCTGGAGGCTACGAAGCCGATCATTTCGATCTGTGCGGTGAGAACCGGTGCCGGCAAAAGTCCTGTGGCTCGTAAAACCGCCAGTCTGTTGAAAGCCGCCGGACTTCAAGTGGCAGTCGTTCGTCATCCTATGCCGTATGGGGATCTCGCCAAACAGGTGGTGCAACGGTTTGCCACTCTGGACGATATCACCGCAGCGAATTGTACGATTGAGGAACGGGAGGAATATGAACCCCATATTCAACAAGGTACGATTGTCTATGCCGGAGTTGACTACCAGCAGATATTGAAACAGGCGGAAGGTGAAGCGGATGTCATTATCTGGGATGGTGGCAATAATGATTTGCCGTTTTTTCAGCCTGATCTGGAGATTGTGCTGGTGGATCCCCACCGAGCGGGAGATGAAGCAGCGTATTTCCCGGGTGAAGTCAATCTGTTGCGCGCGGATGTGCTGGTGCTAACCAAGCTGGATAGCGCTCCGAAAGACAAGGTTGATGCTGTCCGTGCACGCATAGCTGCTGTAAATCCTTCGGCCACAACCATTGATTCCAGCATGCCTGTCAGGGTGGAGGCGCAGGAGAACATTCGCGGCGCTCGTGTTCTTGTGGTGGAGGACGGTCCAACTCTGACTCATGGAGGAATGAGTTTCGGTGCGGGCGTGATGGCGGCCCAACAATACGGTGCGGCTGAACTGGTTGATCCTCGCCCCTTTGCGGTTGGCAGCATCAAGCAGGTTTTCACCACCTTTCCCCATATCGGGGCACTTCTTCCGGCGATGGGGTATGGGCCGCAGCAAATTCAAGAATTGGGGGAGACAATCAATCGGGTGGATTGTGATCTGGTGCTGATTGCAACGCCGGTGGATTTGACGCGGGGCATTTCTATCAGGCAGCCCACATGTCGGGTAACCTATGAGTTTGAAGAAATTGGACGACCGAATTTACAGGATGTGTTGCAAGATATCCTGGTGAAGGCAAAAAGACATGCCTGAACGAATTCTTGTCGCCCTCGGGGGCAACGCCCTGGTACGGGCCGGGCAACGGGGAACCATTGAGGAGCAACGAGCTAATTCGGATCGAGCTCTGGCGGGCATCGTCCCCATGATTCAGCGGGGCTGTCAGGTCGTGATCACGCATGGTAACGGACCGCAAGTGGGGCATATATTGATCCGTGTTGAAGCAGCTCGTCATCAGGCGTATGACCTTCCACTGGATGTCTGCGTGGCGCAGTCCCAAGGGGAAATCGGATATCTGCTTCAGCAGTCCTTAGAAAATCTACTCCGACAATCTCGTATCGACCGAACCGTTGCTGTCGTTCTCTGTCGGACGGTGGTGGATCAACATGATTCGAAATTGGCCAAACCCTCTAAGCCTGTTGGTCCCTATTATTCAGAGGAAGAGGCGTTAGTGCTACAGGCCAGGGGCTGGTCCCTGGTGAAAGAAGCTCCACATGGATTCCGTCGAGTGGTACCATCTCCCGAGCCTATTCGGATTGTCGAGACCGAGGTCATCCAGCGTCTGGTTGATGAAGGGGTGATTGTCATTACCGTGGGTGGCGGAGGGATCCCCGTCAGTGCCGAAGCTGACGGAACCTTGCATGGGATTGAGGCGGTTGTGGATAAAGATCTGGCCTCCAGTCAGTTAGCCGTGGCGATTGGGGTCGAGCGTATTTTGGATTTGACGTCAGTGGAACATGCCAAGCTCCATTTCAATTCCCCATCTGAAAAAAACCTGCAGACGGTCACGGTCGGGGGGGCGAAGAAGTATTTGGCGGAAGGCCACTTTGCGCCGGGGAGCATGCAACCGAAAATGGAGGCCGGGATTTATTATTTGGAGCGTGGCGGACGTGAGTTCATCATCACGCACACGGAAAAGGCGCTTGACGGATTCGAAGGCCGGACGGGTACTCATATGTTTTTAAATTGAAGGAGACGCGGGCCATGAATCTGATTTCATTAATTGACTGGACCCGGGAAAGCCTGGAAGAAATTATTACGTCCGGAGCCCATATCAAACTCCATCCTGAGCACTATGCCCATGCGTTAGCCGGTTCCATATTACTGATGATTTTTGAGAAACCGTCACTCCGTACCAGGGTTTCATTTGAATCAGCCATGTTGCAAATGGGCGGCCACAGTATTTACTACGATCTGGGAATGTCACCGCTGGGGTCAGGCAAGGAAACGATTGCCGATACTGCCCGTACGGCATCACGTTATGTTCAGGGAATCATGGCCAGGATGTTTCGACGGGCCGATATGGAAGAGCTCGGGCGTTATGCCACCGTGCCCGTCATTAACGGATTGACCGACTATGAACATCCCTGCCAGGCCCTGGGCGATTTGCTCACCCTACAAGAACGCAAGGGAACGCTTCAGGGCCTCCGCCTGGCTTATGTGGGTGACGGGAATAACAATGTGACCCATTCCCTTCTGCATGCCTGCTCAAAGATGGGTATGCAGATGACGGTGGGCTGTCCGGAAGAGCAGGCCTTTCAGCCGTTGCCGGAAGTTCTTACGCAGGCTCAATCCTTTGCTCAAGAAAGTGGGGGAAGCATTTCCATTGTGCATGATGCCCGGGCGGCGGTGGCTCATGCGGACGCTGTGTATACGGATACCTGGATGAGTTACCACATCCCCGAAGATGAACATGAACAACGGTTTCATATGCTTAAACCCTTTCGCGTCACAGAGGCCCTCATGAAACAGGCCAGCCCCAATGCAATCTTCATGCATTGCCTGCCAGCCCAGAGGGGCAATGAACAAACGGCTGATGTCATTGATGGGCCGCAGAGTGTCGTCTTTGACCAGGCCGAAAATCGCTTGCACATTGAAAAAGCCATTCTGCTCAAACTGCTTGGTGCAAAGATTTCACAAAGCTGAACCATGAATCGTCTCTCTTCTGTCATTCCTGCCCCCCTCCGTCATCCCCGCCTCCCCCTCCGTCATCCCCGCGGTAGGTGGCGGGGATCCATCCGGAAAAGCCTAAGAGGGATACCCGATAACAACTGTCTGGCATGACAATCAGATGGATGCCCTTCACCATAGAAAGGAAAGCGAACGACACCGCCATAAATCGGAAAATCCCGAAAGGCTATACGTGAAGCTTAAAAACGAATATGATGCAGCCGTATCCCGCGACTTCCGCCTCCACCATCGAGAGGAACGACGGTATGGCCACTCGTAAAAAGGCATCTTCCGTAAAAGCCGTTCAAAAGAAACCGGCGAAGAAAAGCCGGCCTTCCCTCAACCTGGCCAAAACAACACAGAAAACGTCAACGAAGCCTCCCCAAAAGTCGTTACCCAGCGCGAAGCCTTCTCGAGGCACAACCAAATCCGTCGCGCCAGCGTTGACGAAACCCGCACCCCGACCGGGTTTCCCGATTGTGGGGATCGGCGCGTCCGCTGGCGGCCTGGAGGCCTTCGAGGAATTTTTTACGGAAATGCCCCCCGACAGCGGGCTGGCCTTTGTGGTGGTCCCTCATCAGCATCCGGGGCATGTGAGTCTGTTGCCTGGCCTTCTGCAAAAATGCACGAGGATGCGGATCGTCGAAGTCGTGGACAATTTGCAGGTGGAACCGAATACGGTGTACTTGGCTCTGGCTGGAATCAATCTGGCGATTTTCAACGGCACCTTGCACCTCTTGGACATCGAACCGCATGCCGGCGTGCATCTTCCAATTGATTATTTTTTCCGCTCCCTTGCAGAAGATCAAAAGCATCAAGCCATCGGCATCGTTTTGTCGGGGACCGGCTCCGATGGTACGCTTGGCTTGAAGGCCATCAAAGGCGAATCGGGGATGACCATGGCCCAGGAACCCAAATCTGCCAAGTATGCGGGGATGCCTCACAGCGCGATTCAGACAGGGAGCATTGATTACGTGCGGGCCCCAAGCGAGATGCCTGCGCAATTATTGAGCTATGTCCGAGGTCCCTACCTGACGCCAGTGTCTCCGCTTCCCGGTCAGGACGCGGAGACCGGGGATATTTTGCACAAAATTTTCGTCTTGCTACGAGATCGAACCGGGAATGACTTTTCTCTGTATAAGGCCAACACCATTCGCCGGCGTATTGAGCGACGGATGAATGTGCACCAAATTGAAGACCCGAAACACTACCTGCGGTATTTGCTCCGTAATCCCCATGAAGTGGATGCATTGTTTCAGGAAGCGTTGATTGGCGTCACCAGCTTTTTTCGGGATCCACTCGCCTTCAAGTCGCTGGCGAAGGTCGGACTCCCGGCTCTTTTGGGTGCCAAACACGAGGGCGAGCAGGTTCGGGTGTGGGTCCCAGGCTGTTCGACGGGCGAGGAAGCCTATTCCCTTGCCATGCTGATTAATGAATATATGGCTCAGCGCAAGGTCAAGTTGCATGTGCAAATCTTTGGGACCGATTTGGATGCGCAGGCGATCGAGACCGCCAGAAAAGCCCTCTATCCGGCAGGCATTGCCAACGATGTGACGGCGGAACGGCTTCAACGGTTTTTTATTAAAGAAGACGGGAACTATCGCGTCAAAAAGGACCTTCGTGATCTCGTAGTCTTTGCCCCCCATAATCTGTTAGCCGACCCCCCCTTCACGAAATTGGATCTCGTGTCCTGTCGAAATCTCCTGATTTATTTAGAGGCCCGGGCGCAGCGCCGACTGTTTCCTCTTTTTCAATATGCGCTCAAACCTCATGGGCTGTTGTTTCTGGGGTCTTCCGAGAGTATCGGCGAAGTTGAAGAACAGCTGTTCGAGACTCTGGAGAAAAAATGGAAACTGTACCGGCGAAAACCCGGAGAGGTGGATCGAATCACGGTTCAGGGATTTCCGGTTCGCCGAGCCAGGGGGGCTTCTGACCTTTCCAAAGAATCCGATCTTTCCATTCCAGTGAGGGCTCCCTCCACTTCAAATTTAATCGAAATTATGTTGTTAGACGAATATGCTCCAGCCAGTGTCATCGTGAATGAACGAGGCGAGATTGTCTACATCCACGGACGGACCGGTGCGTATTTAGAACCGGCACCTGGCCAACCGACGCTCATTCTGCTGAACATGGCCCGTGAAGGGTTGCGTTTTGACTTGGCAGCGGCACTGCATGAGGTCGGGGAGAAAGAAACGCCAGTGCACCGGCAGGGAGTTTCAGTCAAAACCAATGGGTCCTACGTGAAGGTGGACCTGACGGTAAAGCGGATCCACGAACCCGAACCTCTTCGAGGATTACTGCTTGTGACGTTTGTGCCCCAGATGGACGAGCCAGCTCTTCCGTCCAAAGCGAAAGGGAGCAAGAAAGCGAAACAGAAGCGTGAGGACACGTTCAGGCCTGGTGTGGTGGAAGAACTGCAATATACTAAGCAACGCTTGCAGCATACGATTGAGGAGCACCAAACGGCTAACGAAGAGCTCAAATCCACCAATGAGGAATTGCAGTCCACCAACGAGGAATTGCAAAGCACCAATGAAGAGCTCGAGACCTCCAAAGAAGAACTTCAGTCGTTGAATGAAGAACTTATGACGGTGAATGCGGAATTGCAAGGCAAAATGAATGAACTCTCTGACGTCAATGATGATCTGGATAATTTGCTCAATAGTTTGGAAATCGCGACGATTTTTCTGGATCACGATCTCAATATCAAGCGGTTTACCCCGGAAGCCAAGCGGGTGGTGAAATTGATTGCTGGTGACGTAGGGCGTCCTCTGGCGGACATCGTGTCGACCTTAGCCGATGATCGCCTGATTGAAGAGGCGCAAGAAGTCTTTCAGACACTCGTGGTCAAAGAGCGCGAAGTGCAGAGCACAGACGGACGGTGGTATTTTCTTCGGATTCTTCCCTATCGAACGGCGAGGAACACTATTGAGGGACTCGTTCTGACCTTCTTGGACATCACTCAGCAAAAGAACGCGACTGCCGCGGTGGCTGCGGCGAGGGATGCCCGGGAATTGGCCGACAGCATGATGCAAACGGTGCGGGAACCATTGCTGGTCTTAGATCACGAGTTTCAGGTGAAGATGGCCAACCGCGCATTCTATCAGACCTTTCAATGCACTCCAGGCTCCGTCGAGCAGCAGGTTCTTTTTGAGTTGGATGGAGGCCAATGGGACAATCCCCCCTTGCGCCAATTGCTTGAAAAGGTCTTGCCCACCAACGAGAGCTTTCAGGATTTTCTGGTAGAGCATTCCTTCCCTCGCATCGGCAAGCGGAAATTTCTCTTGAATGCTCGTCGTCTCATTCGAGAGGCAGGGGAAAAGAAGCTCATTCTGTTGGCCATGGAGGATATCACCCCACAAGACGAAAAAGGTTCTGCGGTCAAGCAATCAGGAGAACAACTCCATTGATAATCGGCATGCCGCTAACCGTGAAGGATGGATTCCCGCCACAAGCATACGGGAATGACAGCGGAGGGGGTGGAAGGGCAGAACTAGGAGAAAAGTTCTTGCTTGCCGTCATCCCCGCAGTCGTTGGCGGGGATCCATCTGCTAGAGTTGTGACTGACATGGGCCGCAGGAGATGGACGGGGAAACGGCTAATTTGACCAGGCAGTATTCTTGGCAACATGACCAAAACCCCTTGTGTGTATATTTTGGCCAGTCAACACAAGGGCACCTTGTATATCGGTGTCACCAGTGACCTCGTCAAGCGTATTTGGGAACATAGGAACAATCTGGTAAAAGGGTTTACGCAACAATACGATGTCCACCGTTTGGTCTATTATGAACGGCACGAAGACATGGGTGAGGCCATCACGCGAGAGAAGCAACTCAAGAAATGGAACCGGAGATGGAAGGTGCGGTTAATTGAGGAGAAGAACCCAGGCTGGTGCGATCTGTGGAATGAAATTGTGTAAAAGGAGATAAGTACGTATTTGACGATTATGGGCAGGGGTGAAGGGGAAAAGTCGAAGTCCTCGGATGGATTCCCGCCACAAGCATACGGGAATGACAGCGGAGGGGGTGGAA
>QJYE01000358.1 GCA_003235785.1 Nitrospirota bacterium | reverse complement strand
GATTCGTGGTATGTGGGAGGGCGCGTCATGATTATTGCCATTAGTGTTGGAATATTTCTGGCCATTATTCTGTTTGTTGAGGGCGCGTATTATTGTTATCACCAATATTTGAACCCTCAGCATCAGAATCTCAAGAGGCGGTTGCGTGGCGCATCTCCTAAGTCTCAGGCCCTTGAAAAGGCCGATGGGACGTCAGGGATGCTTCGACAACGAAAAATGAGCGATCTCCCCTGGCTCCAGGATTTGTTGGCATCTATGACGAATTTGGGTGGGTTGGAGCAATTACTTCAACAGGCGAATAGTCAGATGTCTTTGGGCGTCTTTTTCTTGCTATCCGGCGTGTTGGCGGCCGGCGGCCTTCTCAGTGCTGGTCTAGGGGACTATCCTATGATGGTCGGACTAGGCGTTGGCGTGGTGGGAGGTTTGCTCCCCTTGATGTGGTTTAGGATTCAACGTAAACGGCGGTTCGCAAGATTTGAGCAGCAATTGCCGGAGGCATTGGATCTGATGGCCAGGGCTCTCCGTGCCGGACATGCATTTTCGGTGGGTATGAAAATGATCGGGGATGAATTTCTAGATCCTATTGGTCCGGAGTTTAATCGAACGGTGGAGGAAATATCCTTTGGGATCGATGTTCCAAAAGCAATGGCCAATTTAAACGAACGGATAATCAGTACCGATCTGAAGTTTTTCGTCACGGCTTTAGTTGTTCAAAGGGAAACAGGTGGGAATTTAGCTGAAATTATTGAAGCAATTTCTCGACTCATTCGGCAACGCTTTGAGTTACTCGGACGCGTGAAGGCGCTTTCCGCCGAAGGACGCATGTCGGGAATTATCTTATTCTTGATGCCGATTGTGATGGCTGGTGTGTTGTGGGTCATGAACGAATCCTACATGCGAATTTTGTTTGAGGATGAACTTGGGCAAATGATGGCGCTTGGTTCCGGCCTGTTAATGGTTGTGGGAGCGTATGTGATGAAAAATATGTGTGATATTAAAGTGTAAAGGGATGGAATAATGGATCCTTTATTGTTGGTCAGTGTTTTGGTTTTTGTCGTAGTTTTGATTGCTGGCTGGAGTTTGTATAGCTATATACAATCCCGGCAAAATGTCAATGATTGGAGGATTCGAGCTAAGGGACAGTCCCTTTCGCGCAATGCATCACAGAAAAAGGAGGGCCAAGCTAGTCTGAAAGATCAGGGAATGAATCTCCTTGAACGATTGGGCCAGGTGAATAAGCCCAAAGATCAAGCCGTGACTGCACAGTTGAAATCCAAGTTGGCCTCGGCGGGTTATCGAAACTCACGAGCTGTTGTCGTTTTTTTTGGAACCAGGATTTTTCTGGCTATTCTGTTCGGGCTTGTCTTTCTTGTATTTGGTTCTGACGCCATGAATGGAAAGGAGCCGATGTATTTCCCCATGGTGCTGATTGCGGTTATGGTCATGGGATTTTACCTTCCACAGCTTTGGTTGAGTAATGCCGTGAGCAAACGAAAAGAACGATTGGTGAATGGGTTTCCCGATGCTCTCGACCTGATGGTGGTGTGTGTTGAAGCCGGGTTAGGATTGGACCAAGCCATTTCCCGAGTGGGGCATGAAGTTAAAGAAGGCCATCCTGATTTGGGTGATGAGTTTATCTTGTTAAATTTGGAGTTGCGTGCCGGCTTAAGCCGTGAACAAGGACTTCGCAATTTGGTGAATCGGACAGACCTCGACGATATTCGTAGTTTAGTCGCTTTGCTGATTCAGACCGATCGGTTTGGTACCAGCATTGGCCAAGCGCTTCGAGTCCATTCCGATTCCATGCGGTTGAAACGGCGACTGAAAGCCGAAGAACGAGGGGCCCAGCTACCTGTGAAGCTGATGATCCCTCTCATTCTTTTTATTTTTCCGGCATTAATGGTAGTGATTATTGGTCCTGGTGCCATTAGCCTTATACGAAATTTATTGCCAGCCATGGGTGGGTGAGAAAAGTAAAAAGTTAGGGGCATGGCTCATCGTTGGGGAAAGGTCCGATACGATAGGCTCGAAAATCATTTCAAGAACGTAGAGGAAGGTGAAACATGGGATGTCCATTAAACGAGTGTGAGCAACCGAAATTTTCAAAGGCCAATATGACCGTTCGTTCGATTGTCTTGAATACTGGCAATGCAACCAATCAGATGAGGTGCACAATGATGAAGGCGAGCCTCCTCGTATCACTGTTTATGTTGTTCGGCCTAAGTGCCATCGGATGTGCGAAAAAAGAATCGTCCATGTTTACACTTCAGGATGAACATTACCAGCAAATCATGGAACGTCAGAAGGCGGGCATTGATCCAGAATCTCAGGCCCCTGTGGATCTCACAAAAGTGATGAATGAAGACGATAATGAAAAACTAGGAGATGCGCACTTACAGCAAGGCGATTTCCAAACGGCAAAAGTTCAATATGAAAAAGTGTTGCAGGCCTCCCCGGAACGAATCCCTGCCCGCTATAAGCTGGCGGTGATCTATTTGGAAAAAGGGCAGCCTCAGGACGCCTATAATGAATTTCATCAAATCTTGGATTATGATTTAAATTTTGCTCCAGCCTATGAGGGGATGGGTCGGGCACTGCTGAAGATGGAACGGGATCAGGAAGCCGAACAGGAGTTTCATGCCGCTTTGTTATATGACGAAAATATGTGGACGTCCAAGAATTACCTCGGTATCGTGGCCGATCGGCGTCATGATCATAAAGAGGCGATCCATCTCTATGAGGTCGCCTTGCAACAAAAGTCTGGCGATCCGTCGATCTTGAATAATTTAGGTATGGCCTATTTTTTAGATGCTCAATATGAGGAGGCGGTCAGAACCTTTCAGCATGCGATTCAGGTTGGAGGATCCAATGACAAAATTTCGAATAATCTGGGATTAGCTTTGAGCAAGCTTGGGCATTTTGACCTGGCCTACGAAGCCTATACTCGAGGAATGGATTCGGCGCAGGCCTATAATAATGTGGGAGTGGCCTTTCTGGAAGCTGGGCAATTTGCCCGGGCTTCTCGCTGTTTTGAAGCAGCCATGGATACCAAACCCACGTTTTATGAAAAGGCCAAGGAGAATTTAATGCTTAGCAATCGTATGCTGTCGAAACTCCCCATGATTCAACAACAAGCGTTGATTCGTCAGGAGCCGGCTTGTTTGTAAGAGAATGGTTGGGTACGACGATGAAAAGATGACACTTGCCTTAAACTGGCTGAGGAGGAAGGAACGGAATCTTCTTGAGAGGATGAGAAGTTGGGTTCATTATTCTATGGCCTCTCACCCTAAGGTTGCTTCCTCCTCAGAGTAGACCTCTTGAAAGGCAAGAAAATATGGATATGTCTGCGTTGAACGTGAAGATGTTATTGCCTGTTGAACGCTGAACGCTCCCCCTTCCTCTCTTCAGTTTCGCCTGGATCTCTTTTTCTCCCAAGTTTGTCAGCTAGCTCATTCTACAGCGCAGTTGTGGAACGTTTGTCGTTATGGGCAAAGCATGCCTAGAATTTCCATCACAGACTTTTTGTTTTGCCATTTTGGAGAGCGCAGAGCGCTTTGAGCGTGTTAGCGAGATCGGTGATTTTGTAGGGTTTGACCAAGATATCCTGGAAGCCATAGGCTTGGAAGTCTGACATGATAGGGTCGTCTGAATATCCACTCGTCACAATGGCTTTGACGTGAGGGTCTAATTTTCGGAGGTGTTCAATGGCTTCTTTTCCACCCATGCCACCGGGAATCGTGAGATCCAGAAGGATGGCATCAAAGGCTCTTCCTTTTGCCAAGGATTCAGTAAACCGATCAATGGCCGCCTGGCCGTCAACAACGGTAGTGACGTCATAGCCGAATTGGGTCAGGGCATCTTCGACCATTCGACAAATGCTTGGTTCATCGTCCATCACTAAAACCCGCCCTCGTCCTTTGGGAATGGCTTGATGATCTGTTGGAACCGTTGAATACGACGACGGCAAGTAGATGGCGAATGTCGTGCCTTTCCCCAGTATAGAGCCAACACTGATATATCCTTGATGTTGCTGAACTATGCTATGTGCAGTGGCCAATCCCAAGCCGGAGGCCCCGGGCTTCGTGGTGTAGTAGGGATCAAAAATGTTGTGCAACTCCTGTTCTTTGATTCCCGGCCCCTGATCTTCAAATGAAATTTTTACATAGTTCCCGGTGGGCAAGGTGGGTGAAGGGAGAGTCGCTTGGGTATGAAGCGCGGCATTTTCAACCCGAATCGAAAAATGGCCGCCTTCAGCCATAGCTTGCCGAGCATTGATCGTGATGTTTTGGATGACTTGTCGAAGCTGGCTCGCGTCGGCATCTAATGGCCAGAGATCATGAGGAATGTCGAAATGACAACTAATGGACGAACCTGATAAGGCAAAAATGGCACTTTTTCGTAGAAGGTCGCCCAGCGCAATGGAGGACTTGATTGGAGCGCCGCCTTTGGCAAAGGTCAAAAGTTGCTGCGTCAGCTCCTTGGCGCGAAGACAGGCCTGTTCAGCTTGTTCCAGGTTCTGAGCCAGGGGATCTTGAGGAACCATCCTTAGCTTTGCGACGAACACATTCCCAAGAATAGTTGTGAGCAAATTATTAAAATCATGGGCAAGGCCTCCTGCCAAAACTCCGAGGGAGTTGAGTTTGTTGATCCGTTCCTGTTCGGCTTCTTGTCGGTGCTGATCAGTAATGTCGTGGAAAACAATGACCGTACCCATCAGGTGAGAACTGTGATCACGAATCGGTGTTTCCCTCATAGAAATGGTTCGTTGAAGGCCATGTTTGGTCATGAGATGAAGTGGGGAATCCTCTGAGGTGAGGGCAGACGAAGAGGAACCGAATGGCAACGTTGTGTGGCCTTCTGGCTTGAAGCTTTCGTTGGTTAAACGAAACACTTCTTGGAGTGGCCGGGTTACGGCGTCCTGAGAAGTCCATTCTGTGATCTGTTCGGCCAGGGGGTTGAAAAAAGTAATTCGGCCTTCTCGATCTGTGGTAATGATTCCCTCTTCGAGAGATTGAAGTGTGGTGACCAAGCGGTCTTTTTCTTCGAGGAGGGATTGCTCAAGGCGTTTCCGATCAGAAATGTCTCGCAGGATAAAGCCATAATGCGTATCCAGTCCCACCTTCCAGCTCGTCAGTGATATTTCTAAGGGAAATGATTCGCCCGTTTTGCGAAGACCGGTCAATTCCAACGGGCGTTGAATTGGGTGAGCCGCTGGCTCGCCATAGCTGATATCCTCCAACCCCTTTTGATAGAGGTCGCGATAGCCTTCTTCTAAGAGGGTCAGGATTGAATGGCCGAGGATCTCTTCCTGCTGGAAGCCAAAAATTGCCTCGGCTGCAGGATTCCATGAGACAATGGTGCCATGAAGGTCAGCCGAAATAATGCCCTCGTGTGCTGAATCAACCAATGAGGAATATTGCGATTGGAGTTCGGTCAGTTGATTGCTGATGTGGACATGCTTGGTAATGTCTAACCCATATCCCCGGACAAGCCCTTTTTCTTGTATCGGTGAAAAGGTCCAATCAAAGTGATGATTGTCAATCACCACGGTCAATCCTCTGAGGGAAGTGGCGGATTTCAGGCATTCCATGACGATAGGGATGAGCGCGGGAGGTAAGACCTGTGGGATGCCGTCTTCTCGAAAACCATAAGTATTTAACAGTGCGATCATGGTTGGGTTGGCGTAAGCCAATCGCCCTTGGGCATCCACTTCCACAATGGGATTTGGGCTTTCCTCTGGCATTGAGGCCAGGTGTTGGTGCTCTTCATGTTGTTGGAGTTGCTGGCTCAAATCGCGGAAAATGACCAAGGCTCCGGGGTTATGAGGATCTGTGAACTGGGTACATTGGAATTCCACCCAGCGCGTTTCTCCGCTGGGTCGCCGAATCACTAATTTTGGTGTCCACATAGATTTCCCGGTTTTTAACACTTGGCGAATCGGACAGCTTTCTTCCTGCGTAATCGGGTCGAGCGAGAGGCAGCCTGAATAGTCATGAAAGCTATGCCCCAGGCAGGATTGCTCTGTTCGATGCAGAATCCGCGCCCCTTCCAAATTGAGGGAGAGAATGTGTCCCTGGGTGTTGACCTGACAAATACCGATATGGATTGAGTCCATAAGCGTATGCACGAAGGCTTGAGCCGAGCGAAGAGCCTGATTAAGACTTGGGAGATCCATTTGATTGAGTTCTTGAAGGGGATGGTGTGAGTTCATTGTTCACAGGCGACAAAAAAGAAAAATAGACATATGACCCTTACCATAAGGAGTCCAGGACCTTTGTCAGATCCCACCCTGCTTCATGGGGATCGATGGATTCTTGAATTGAGCGGAATGTGCCGTTATTCGTTTGGGAGGACAGGTCGATAATTTCTTGTTCGTCATATGGTTGCCCGGACGCATCTTTGAGCAATTTAATCGTAGGCATGAGACGGGAATGGCTATGAACCCAAATCACCACAGCCTGTTCTCCCGTATTCAGTAGGACAAGTGAGCCAATAGGATAGACGCCCAAGAGTTGAATAAGGTGCTGAACAATGGCAGTGGCGTATTGTCCGGCAATGGCGGCCCGATACAATTCTGATAATGCTCGTGCCGGAGGAACTGGAGGCTGGCTGCATCGGCCGGAAATCTGGGCATCATAGGTGTCAGCAATACTCAGAATTTGTGTTAGAGGAGAAATGGCGCTTCCCCGTAAGCCTTGGGGATATCCTGACCCATCAAGTCGCTCATGATGTTGCAGGACCATTCGTTTTGATTCTTCAGGAAAATCCGGGAACTGATTGAGGATGGCTTTACCCATTTCACAATGAGCTTGAATCAATTTGTGATCCTGAGTCGTGTAGGGCTTAACTTTTCGCAAAAGATTGAGCGGCAAGCGCAATTGTCCGATATCGTGAACCAGTGCGGCTAGTCCTAGAAGTTTGAGCTCTGACGGGGGGCACCCGGATTCTTGCCCGATGGCCATCGCGAGGACTCCCGTATCGACGCCATGGGTGGCAAGATCGGCATCAAACCGTCGCATTTGGATCAAGGCCACCATGGCCGATTGATGCTCTAAGATCCCATCTAGTAATGTGCTCACCACACTTCGAACTTCAAGAAGATGCTGCGGGGAGGGAGATTCCATTTGACGAAAAAATAGATCCAGCGTCGAAATGGCTTCCGCACGGAGCAGTCGTGCCGATTCGATGTCTTCAGGGTTGGGACCGAAGGTGGGAGGTGGGGATGAGGGTGTTTCCACAGAGATATCAGGAGCTGTTGAGGT